>PKWO01000217.1:0-4298 GCA_003132085.1 Oxalobacteraceae bacterium
ACAACTGGCAATTGCGGCAGCCGCTTGGTGTTACGGTCGGCATCACCCCGTTCAACTTCCCGGTGATGGTGCCGCTATGGATGGCGCCTATGGCTATTGCCACCGGCAATGCGTTCATATTAAAGCCGTCCGAGCGCGATCCATCGGCTTCGTTGCTGTTGGCCGATTTGTTTGCGCAGGCGGGCTTGCCGCCAGGCGTGTTCAATGTTGTGCAAGGAGATAAAGTCGCAGTCGATGCGTTGCTGCAGCACCCGGATGTAAAAGCAGTATCGTTTGTCGGGTCGACCCCGATCGCCGAGTATATTTATACTGAAGGCGCGAAGCGCAAGGGTGCGTATCCATTGCGTATCCAGGCGTTAGGCGGCGCCAAGAATCATTTGGTTGTGATGCCCGATGCCAACCTTGAGCAAGCGGTCGATGCGTTGATCGGTGCGGCATACGGTTCGGCCGGCGAGCGTTGCATGGCTATTTCCGTCGCGGTGGCGGTGGGCGGCATTGCCGACAAACTGGTCGAAGCCCTGATTCCGCGCGTCAAGGCGCTCAAGGTCAAGAACGGCATGGAGGCGGATGCCGAAATGGGGCCGGTGGTAAGCGCAGCGCATAAGGAAAAGATTGAATCCTACATCGAAGACGGCGTGCGTACCGGCGCCACATTGCTGGTGGATGGACGCGGTTTGCAGGTAGCGGGGCATGAGAGCGGCTTTTTCTTGGGCGGCAGCTTGTTCGATCATGTGACGCCGAAGATGAAAATATACCGCGAAGAAATTTTCGGCCCGGTACTGTGTATCGTTCGCGTGCCGGACTTTGCGGCGGCGGTCGAATTGATTAACGCGCATGAATTCGGCAACGGCGTTTCCTTATTTACCTCCGACGGCAACACCGCGCGCGAATTTTCAAGGCGGATTGAAGTGGGAATGGTGGGTATTAATGTGCCTATTCCGGTGCCGATGGCGTGGCATTCGTTCGGCGGCTGGAAGCGCTCGCTGTTTGGCGACACGCATGCATATGGAGAAGAAGGCGTGCGCTTTTACACCCGCTATAAATCGGTGATGCAGCGCTGGCCGGAATCGATCGGCAAAGGCGCCGAATTTACCATGCCGGTGGCGAAGTAAGATCATGGCGGAATCTGCTGGCAAGTATGATTACATCATTGTGGGTGCGGGCAGCGCCGGCTGCGTAGTCGCGCATCGTCTGACGCAAGAGCACGATATATCGGTCTTATTGATCGAAGCCGGCGGCAAGGATGATTATCTGTGGATACACATTCCGGTCGGCTACCTGTATTGCATCGATAATCCACGCACCGATTGGCGTTATCGCACCGAGGCGGACCAAGGCTTGAACGGTCGTAGCCTGATTTATCCGCGCGGCAAGGTGATGGGTGGATCCTCATCGATCAACGGCATGATATACATGCGCGGGCAAGCCCGCGATTACAACACGTGGGCGGAATTGACCGGCGATGCGAGTTGGCGTTGGGAACAGGTTTTGCCGCTGTTCAAAAAAAGCGAAGATCATTATCTCGGTGGCGATGCGATGCATGGCGTCGGTGGCGAATGGAGGGTCGAAAAACAGCGTTTGTCATGGGAAATTCTGGATGCGTTTCGTGAAGCCGCGGCCCAATCGGGAATCCCGAAAACCAATGATTTTAATCGCGGCGACAATGAAGGCTGCGGCTATTTTGAGGTTAACCAAAAACGCGGCATGCGCTGGAACACGGCACGCGCTTTTTTGAAGTCGGCCAACCGTCGCGGCACGCTGGACATCATGACCGGCTGTCAGGTGCAACGCCTGAAATTGGAACATACCGCGCTTGGGCCGCGTTGCACCGGAGTTGAATTTATCAGCGCCGGCCACGAATGGGTTGCAGAGGCAAAAGCGGAAACCATCTTGGCGGCAGGGGCTGTCGGGTCGCCGCAAATTTTGCAATTGTCGGGCATCGGGCCGGGAGCCTTGTCACGACAACACGGTATTCCGGTAGCAGTCGAATTGCCCGGCGTCGGCGAGAATTTGCAGGACCATCTGCAATTGCGCATGGCGTTCAAGATCAAGGGAGCCAAATCCTTGAACACGATGGCAGGCAGTTGGTACGGCAAGATGAAGATCGGGTTGGAATATGCGTTGTGGCGCACCGGACCGATGTCTATGGCGCCATCGCAACTCGGGGCGTTCACCAGATCGGATGCGTCGCAGGCAACGCCGAACCTGGAATACCATGTTCAGCCGCTGTCGCTCGAGAAATTCGGCGAACCTTTGCATGGATTCCCGGCATTTACTGCCAGCGTGTGCAACTTGCGGCCGAGCGCGCGCGGCCATATTCGGATAGCATCGGCAGATGCGTCGGCGGCGCCAAAAATCACCACGAATTATCTGAGTACCGAAGCGGATCGGAAAATTGCCGCGACCGCAATAGGCCTTACCCGCAAGATCGTTGCCGCGCCGGCGCTGCAAGCGTATGCTCCGGAGGAATTCAAACCGGGCGGCCAATACACGACCGAACGGCAATTGGAACAGGTAGCCGGTGATATCGGCACGACGATTTTTCATCCGGTGGGGACATGCAAGATGGGATCCGGCGACGATCCGCTGGCGGTGGTTGACAGCCGCCTATGCGTGAACGGAGTAAGCGGCTTGCGCGTCGTCGATGCATCGATCATGCCGGCCATCACGTCGGGCAACACCAATTCGCCAACCATCATGATTGCCGAGAAGGCTGCGCAATGGATACTTGCAGCGCGCCGGTGACAAAAAACGCCGCGCAATTTGTTTCATCAGGGACGAAACACATCACTTGCGCGTTGTTCGCTTGACGCCGTTGCGCGGATGGCTACAATAGGGAGCGCCGAAACTTTTCGATCGGAAGCGAGCTGTATTTATACTGTATTGCCAGTCGTTGATAACACTGTGTACCATCGGCGAACAAATAATAACGCTGCAGGCTTGTAGGGAGTGTGTGTCGGGGGTGCTCACCGGGCGTGCTCACCGGGCGTGGTCATCCGCTGGGAGGCCAACCGTTTGCAACACCGTTCTACAGGTGAGCAGCACGCTGCTCGGAAGCCCTGCTGCACCTAAATAATTGTCAAGGAGACCCAATGACGGATGTCATTCTGGAGACGAGTCACCTGACCAAAGAGTTCAAGGGATTCACGGCGGTCAATGATGTCAGCTTGCAGGTTGAGCGCGGCCACATTCACGCGTTGATCGGGCCCAATGGCGCCGGCAAAACCACCTGTTTCAATTTGTTGACCAAATTTCTGGTTCCCACTTCCGGCGCCATCTTTTTTAATGGGCGCGATATTACCGCAGCCAAACCCGCGCAAATCGCGCGCCAAGGCATTATTCGGTCGTTCCAGATTTCGGCGGTATTCCCGCATTTGACGGTCATGCAGAATGTGCGCATCGGCCTGCAGCGCGCGCTCGGCACGTCGTTTCATTTCTGGAAGAAAGAAGCCAGCTTGTCGTGCCTGAATGACCGGGCGATGGAATTGTTATTGCAGGTTGACTTGCGCGAATTCGCCGATACGGTGACAGTGGATCTGCCTTATGGGCGCAAGAGGGCGCTTGAAATCGCCACCACGTTGGCGATGGAACCGGAGTTGATGTTGCTGGACGAACCGACGCAGGGAATGGGCCATGAGGACGTCGGCCGGGTAACTGACTTGATCAAGAAGGTATCGGCGGGGCGCACCATTTTAATGGTCGAACACAATATGAGCGTGGTCTCCGGTATCTGCGACAAGATCACGGTATTGCAGCGCGGGGCGGTGCTGGCCGAGGGCCGCTATGAAGAGGTAGCGAGCAATCCACAGGTGATGGAAGCCTATATGGGCACCATTTCCGGTGCATTGGAAGGAGCGCACTGATGGCGGTACCGGCTCTGGAAATCAGGAATTTGCACGCCTGGTATGGTGAATCGCATATTTTGCACGACGTGAACCTGGTGGTCGAACCCGGCGAGGTGGTGACCCTGCTGGGCCGCAACGGAGCAGGGCGTACCACCACGTTGCGGGCTTTGATGGGTTTGACCGGAGCGCGCAAGGGCTCGATTAAAGTCAACGGCGTCGAGGCCATTGGACTTCCCTCGTACAAGGTTGCGCACCTGGGCGTCGGTTATTGTCCGGAAGAGCGCGGTATCTTCGCATCGTTGTCGACCGAGGAAAACCTGATGTTGCCGCCGATGGTGTCCAAAACCGTAAAGGGGATGCCGTTGGAAGAGATCTACGCGATGTTCCCGAATCTGGCCGAACGCAAATCCAGTCAGGGGACGCGGCTGTCCGGCGGCGAACAGCAAATGCTGG
>PKWO01000217.1:4372-6459 GCA_003132085.1 Oxalobacteraceae bacterium
CTGGAAACCTTCGCCTCATCCGAGTTGAGTGAAAAAATGCCCGTGTTAACCGCCTTGCTCGGTGTGTAAGCCGGTATTGCATCAATCCTGATACCTTTGGAGGAAGACAATGAAATTGAAATATAAAACGATGACGCTAGCCGTAGTTGGCGCGCTCGGGTTTGCCGGTTGCGGCTGCGCGCAGGCGCAGATCTCCGGTGACGTAGTGAAAATAGGATTCATTACCGATCTTTCCGGCTTGTATTCGGATATCGACGGCCAGGGCGGGATCGAGGCGATCAAAATGGCGATAGCCGATTTCGGCGGTTCGGTGAACGGCAAAAAAATTGAGTTGGTTACCGCCGATCATCAAAACAAGGCGGATATCGCGGCCAGCCGCGCCCGTGAATGGTTCGACCAGCAAGGCGTCGATCTGCTGATCGGCGGCACCAACTCCGGCACCAACTTGTCGATGGCGAAAGTGGCGCTGGAAAAGAAGAAGCCTTTCATTTCGATCGGTGCCGGCAGCGCGCGTTTGACCAATGAAGAATGCACGCCCTACACGATTCACTATGCCTACGATACCGTGGCGCTTGCCAAAGGGACCGGCTCGGCGGTGGTCAAGCAGGGCGGGAAATCGTGGTTTTTTCTAACCGCCGATTATGCGTTCGGCGCATCGCTTGAAAACGATACGGCAAGAGTAGTAAAGGCGGACGGCGGCACCGTGCTGGGCGACGTCAAGCACCCGTTGAATGCGTCCGATTTCTCTTCCTTCCTGCTGCAGGCACAGGCATCCAAGGCGCAGATACTGGGGCTGGCGAACGCCGGCGGCGACACGATTAACGCGATCAAGGCGGCCAACGAGTTCGGCGTCACCAAGACGATGAAATTAGCCGGCCTGCTGATGTTCATTAATGACGTGCATTCGCTGACGCTGAAACTGACGCAGGGCATGTATTTGACCGACAGTTGGTATTGGGACAAGAACGACGAAACGCGAAAATGGGCGCGGCGCTACTTCGATAAGATGAAGAAAATGCCTTCCAGCCTGCAGGCAGCCGATTATTCGGCGGCTACCCAGTATCTGACGGCGGTCAAGGCGACCGGCACCGACAATCCGGAGAAAGTGCTGGATTACCTGAAGAAGACCAAGATCAACGACATGTATGCGAAGAACGGCATGATACGTCCGGATGGGCGCATGGTGCATGAGATGTATTTGATGCAAGTCAAGCAACCGAGCGAGTCCAAATATCCTTGGGATTATTACAAGGTGCTACAGGCAATTCCGGGTGAACAGGCGTTCACCACCAAAGCGGAATCGAAATGCGCGCTCTGGAAGTAATCTTGTGATGGCGGCGCACTGGAAGCTCGGGCATCGGTGCGCCGGATTTTCTATCCACACACCCGGTGGTAATTCTATGATGATTTCGTGATGGAAATATTCGGTGTACCTTTGCAGGCGCTGCTGAGCCAGTTGTTGCTGGGGCTGGTCAACGGCTCGTTTTATGCAATGCTGTCGCTTGGGCTGGCGGTCATTTTCGGTTTGCTCAATGTGATCAATTTCGCCCATGGCGCGTTGTACATGATGGGCGCATTTTTTGCGTGGATGGGCCTGACTTATCTCGGTCTTAATTATTGGGAGATGTTGATCCTGGCGCCGTTGGCGGTCGGCTTGTTTGGGATCGTGATCGAGAGAACCATGCTGCGCTGGCTGTACAAGCTCGACCACGTATATGGATTGTTGCTGACGTTTGGCATTACCTTGATGGTCGAGGGCGTGTTCCGCTCGGTTTTCGGCGTATCCGGGCAGCCGTATTCGGTCCCTGACGCGCTGGCGGGAGCGACCGACCTTGGGTTCATGGTGTTGCCGAATTATCGCGCCTGGGTNNCCTGGTTCGTGATCGAGAAGACCAAGCTCGGTGCTTATTTGCGGGCCGGCACCGAAAACCCGAAACTGGTCGAGGCGTTCGGCATCAATGTACCGCTGATGGTGACGTTGACCTACGGTTTCGGAGTGGCGCTGGCTGGGTTTGCGGGAGTGTTGGCGGCGCCGGTCATCCAGGTGTCGCCGCTGATGGGCTCCAATCTGATCATCGTGGTGTTTG
>PKWO01000417.1 GCA_003132085.1 Oxalobacteraceae bacterium
CTCCACCCGCAACTGATCCTGATGGATGAGCTGGCCCACTCCAATGCTCAGGGTTCGCGCCATCCAAAGCGATGGCAAGACGTCCAGGAATTGCTGGATGACGGCATCGACGTCTTTACCACGGTCAATGTCCAGCATCTGGATAGTTTGAACGATGTCGTCGGCGGAATCACCGGCATTCGCGTATCGGAAACGGTGCCCGACACGGTATTCGACGAAGCCGATGAGGTGGTATTGGTCGACATTCCCGCAGACGAGTTGCTGGCCCGCCTGAAGGCGGGCAAGGTGTACCAGGTGCGACACGCGGAACGCGCCTCCAAAAATTTTTTCCGCAAAGGGAATCTGATTGCGTTGCGCGAACTGGCGTTGCGGCGCACCGCAGATCGTGTCGAAGACGATGTTCAGGCCTATCGAATAGAAAAATCGATCAGCGCAGTATGGAAGACGGATACTTCCTTGCTGGCCTGCATCGGTCCGCTACCGGGAAATCAGCATGTGATTCGCAGTGCCGCCCGATTGGCAGGCAACTTGAATGCCGCTTGGCATGTGGTTTATGTGGAAACGCCGAAATTGCAACACCTGCCTTCGGCGCGCCGCGAACGCATCCTGAAGGCGTTGAAGCTGGCGCGAGACCTCGGCGCGACGACGGCAGTTTTGTCTGACAACGACATCGCAAAAGCGATCGTCGACTATGCCCGCAGTCAAAATTTATCGAAAATAATTCTGGGGCGCGGCCGTTCCGCCAGACCATGGCGCATCGGGAACTTGAAACGGGTTGCCCATTTTGCGCCGGACATCGACCTGATTGAAATAGGCCGCGCCAGTTCGGAAGAATTTGCGGAAGCAGCAAACCCGGACGACTCGGCGACCGCGCAAATTGACCGCGCCGAGGATTACTCGACTTCGCGGAGTTGGCCGGTTCACTGGCGCTATCTATGTGCGGCGGCGGCCAGCCTGCTGACCGCGTTGATTGCTACGCCGTTGTTGCCGTATTTCGATTTGGCCAACATCGTCATGTTGTTTTTGCTGACGGTCGTATTGGTTGCGATCTGGTTGGGTCGCGGACCATCGGTCATCGCCACGGTAGTCGGCGTGGCGGCATTCGATTTCTTTTTTGTCCCGCCGCGATTCTCGTTTGCCGTCACCGACCTGCAGTATATGGTCACGTTTGCGGTCATGCTGGGGGTCGGCTTGATCACCGGTCATTTAACGTCGAACCTGCGCTTTCAGGCGCGCATTGCCCTGCATCGCGAGTCGCGCTCGCGCGCGCTCTACGAGTTCGCTCGCGAACTGTCCGGCGCTTTGCAGACCGACCAGATATTCGAGACCACCCGCGATTTCATCGGCCGTACTTTTCGCGCCAAGGCTGCTTTGCTGCTGCCGGACGACGGCGGGCGGCTGCAGCCGCCCACGGTCACCTACGAAGGCGGTGCCAAAGCGCCCGATATGAGCGCGCTGGACATGGGCATCGCACAATGGGCGTTCGACCGCGCGACTCCGGCCGGCATTGGCACGGATACCTTGCCGGCCAGCAGTTATTTTTATCTGCCGCTGGTGGCGCCGATGCGCACCCGAGGCCTGCTGGCGATCCGTCCCGAGAGCCGGCGCTGGATACAGATACCGGAACAAAGACAACAACTCGACACCTTCGCGGCGCTGGCAGCGATCGCATTGGAGCGGGTACACTACATCGATGTCGCGCAAAATGCGCTGATCCATATGGAATCGGAGCGCCTGCGCAATTCGCTGCTCGCCACGCTGTCGCATGACCTCCGCACGCCATTGACCGCACTGACCGGACTGGCGGAATCGCTGACGACCGCCCAGCCCCCGCTACCCGCGCCGCAACAGGAATTGGCGGAAGCATTGCGCGGCGAAGTGTCGCGCATGAGTGCGCTGGTGACCAATCTGCTGGACATGGCGCGCATCCAGAGCGGAGACGTCCATCTCAATCTCCAATGGCTGCCGTTCGAAGAAGTGGTCGGCAGCGCGTTGCGCGCCAGCCGGACGCAGCTTACCCAACATCATATCGAAACCCGGATCCCACGCGACCTGCCGCTGGTGCGCTTCGATGCCATGTTGATGGAACGGGTGTTGTGCAATCTCTTGGAAAACGCCGCCAAATACACCCCGGCCGGTTCGCGCGTCGTCATTACCGCCGAGGTTAGCGGCCAATACCTGGAGGTATCGGTTTTCGACAATGGGCCGGGACTTCCAGTCGGCAGGGAAGAAGCGATTTTTGAAAAATTTACCCGTGGCGAGCGCGAATCCGCCACGACCGGGGTCGGCCTTGGCCTGGCGATTTGCCGCGCGATCGTTGAGGCGCATGGCGGCGCCATTCGGGCAGCGAAATCGCCGGAGGGCGGCGCATCGTTCATTTTTACATTGCCGCTCGGCACGCCTCCCGCCATGCTCGACATCGAGGCAAGCGATGCTGCCCTTCTTCAACAGACATGATGATTGAATCCGCACCGACTGCTCTGCTGGTCGAAGACGAACCGCAAATACGGCGTTTCGTCCGTGTCGCGCTGGAGGCGGAGGGCTGGCAAATTTTTGAGGCGGATACGATGCAGCGCGGTTTGATCGAAACCGCAACCCGCAAGCCTGGTTTGATCATCCTCGACCTCGGCCTGCCGGACGGCGACGGGGTTGACTTTATCCGTGATGTGCGGGAATGGTCGGCGGTACCGATCATCGTGTTGTCGGCACGGGTAAGCGAAGCCGATAAGATCAGTGCGCTCGATGCCGGAGCCGACGATTACCTGACCAAACCATTTGGGTCCGGCGAGCTGCTGGCGCGGGTACGCGCCACGCTGCGGCGGCAACGCCAACCTGCCGTCAATGAGAACAGCGCCATTCAATTCGGCGATGTCACGGTTGATCTGAACGAACGGTCGGTCACAAAATCCGGCCAAGCGGTGCATTTGACGCCGACCGAATACCGCTTGCTGACCGTCTTGCTGCATAACGCCGGACGCGTAGTCACCAATCCGCAATTGTTGCGCCAGGTATGGGGGCCGTCGCACTCCGAAAGCGGCCATTACTTACGCGTATACATGGGGCATTTGAGGGCAAAACTGGAAGATGATCCGGCTCAACCAAAATACCTTCAAACTGAAACCGCGGTCGGATATCGGCTAGTGTTGACCTCCAAGTAGTGTCGGATTTAAATCAGTCATTTTTCGTTGCCGGCAAAAATCCCAAACGCCGTAACAGCCATGACATCGTCAGCCCTTGCACGACANNAGGCGGCAATCAGGATTTCGTTGCGATGAGCCAGGTTCGGCGGCAGCGCCAAGGCCAGCGCTAAAGCAAGCGCTCCTCTCAATCCGCCCCACCAGAGGATATGCTGTTGCTTCATCGGTATCGCCCATTTCGATTGTCGAAACAACAGGCACAGCGGGTAGACGGTAAGAGCGCGTCCCACGAGAACCAAACCGATGATGCTCAACAGCGCGATCGCGCCAAGGCCGTCGAACGATATGCTGGCGACCGCCAGGCCGATCAACAAAAAAACAAGTGAGTTGGCGATGAACGCCGCGAAGTCCCAGAATGCGACGACAAAATTGCGTCCGCTGGAAGACAAAATGCTATGCTCCGACTCTTTCAGGATACCCATATTTCCCATCAACAGCCCTGCCGCAACCGTTGCCAAAACACCGGAGAAGTGAAAATGCTCGGCCAGCAGGAAAGAACCGTAGGCGGCAACGGCAGTGAC
>PKWO01000012.1 GCA_003132085.1 Oxalobacteraceae bacterium
CACCGAAACGTCCAGCGCGCTGGTCGGCTCGTCGCACACCACGATGCGAGGGTGCAGCACCAGCGCGCGCGCGATCGCCACGCGCTGGCGTTGACCGCCGGACAAGGTAATGCCGCGTTCGCCGACCATGGTGTCGTAGCCTTTGGGCAAGCGCGCGATGTCGTCGTGCACCGCCGCCAGTTTTGCCGCCTGTTCGATTTCCGCGCGGCTGGCGCCGGGTTTTGCCAACCCGATATTGTCGGCAATCGACGCCGAGAACAAAAAAGACTCTTGCGGAACCCAACTGATCGCGCTCCTCAGCGTTGCCAGCCGGTATTCGTCCAACGCGTGGCTGCCCCAACGCAGCTCGCCGCTTTGCGCGGCACACTGGCGCAAGATCAGGCGCAGCAGCGTCGATTTGCCGGAACCGGTTGCGCCAACCAGCCCCAGCGTTTTGCCGGCCTCCAGCGTCAGCGATACGTGGTCCAGCGCATGATGCGGCTGGCCTGGGTATGCGTATACCAGCGAACGCACAGTCAGGTCGCCCGGTTGCAGCGTGTCGAGCGCGCCGCCGTCGTCAATCGCCAGCGGTGCGCTCAGGATCGGTTCGAGCCGGTTCCAGGCCGCCTTGCCGCGCTCGATTAGCGACAGCACCCAGCCTGCCGCGAACATCGGCCAAATCAATTGTCCGAGGTACATGCTGAAGCTGGTGAGCGAGCCGATGCTCAGCTGGCCGTGCCATACCAGATAGCCGCCCAGCATCAGCGTCAAGGCGGCGGAAGTGGTCAGCGTGATGCCGACGGCCGGTTCATAGGCGGCCTCCCAGCGTTGCGCGCTCAGGCTGGAACTTGCCGCCTCTTCCGCCAATTTGGCGAACTGCGCAGCGCTGCGGCGCTCCAACCCCAATGCGCGCAGGGTGCGCACGCCTGACAGCGTTTCCTGCACATGGTCGTTCAAATGACTGAAGCGTCCAAGCGAATCGCGCCATGCATCGTGGATGCGCGTGGACACCAGCCAGAAGGCCACGGCCATGAAGGGAAAGGGCAGCAGCGCAGCCAGCGTCAGGCGCCAGTCGACGCCCACCAACATCATGCAGAGGACGATGATCAAGGTAGTGGTGCCATCGTAACCGGCCAGCATCGCTTCTCCGGCGACCATTTCAATCGCATCGACATCGTTGGTCGCCAATGCCATCAAGTCGCCGGTGCGTTGCTGCTGGTAAAAGGCTGGCCCTTGCAGCGACAAACGGGCATACAGGTCGGTTCTCAACTCCATGCCGAAGCGATAAGCGGCGGCAAACAACTGCAGACGCCAACCGACCCGCAGGAAGTAGATTGCCGCCCCCATCGCGATCGGCGTCATCAATTGCCACAGCAAATCGCCGCCGGCCAAACGTCCGGCGATCAGCAAATCGATGATTGCGCCGATTTTGCGCGGAATGAACGCGCCTAATAGGGTGATGCCGGTCAGCATGCATGCCGAGGAGACGTACGCTTTCCAGTGCCGGGAGACAAAACGGCGAATCAACTGCGATAGCGTCATGGATAAAACCTTGCGCGCCAGGATCCAAATTCAGAGGAACCGTAGCGCATGAATCGGCGGCAAAGCGGATGAAATGCATTGCCGGTCGTCACCGCCATGTTGAATTCGAGTGCCTCGGCGAGGCGCGTAGCTTGCCGGGTAAAAGCCAATTTTGCCATGGTGAAAAATTATACAGGCAATGGCCGGCCGGTTTGTTGACGATTTAATTCGCGCAAGGTATGGTTCCATGTGAACCCGGACGCTGAAATCTTTTCGACAGAGAGCCGGGCAATAATGTTCACGTTATTTTTGTTCGGCGACCAAGCAAACCAATGACAAACACAAAATCCGGGCCGCATCAGGATGCCGGGTCGGTCAGACGCCCCTACGACCTATTCAATGGAGACGCGGACGGAATGTGTTCGCTGCACCAGATGAGGCTGGCGCATCCGGTTGAAGCGATTTTGGTGACCGGCGTCAAGCGCGACATTGCGTTGCTGGAACGTATTCCGCTTCGCCAAGCAAGCGATGTCAGCGTCTTCGATGTTTCACTGGACGTCAATATCGCCGCATTGAAGCGCTTGCTCGACGACGGCTGCCATGTGACTTATTTCGATCATCACGCGGCGCGGCATGCGTTTGCGCACTCTCGCTTGCGCTTGNNGATGTCTGCACCAGCTTGTTGGTGGACCGCTACCTGCAGGGGCGGTTTCGCGCCTGGGCTGCAGTCGCCGCCTTCGGCGACAATCTGGACCCGGTGGGAACGGCGCTGGCAGATAAAATGGCGATGTCGGAACAACAAACGCGCGCGCTGCAACGGTTGGGAACAATGCTGAACTATAACGCGTACGGCGAAAGTGTCGCCGATCTGCATATCGCCCCCGATGTTCTGTATCGGGCGTTGCATCCGTTCGCCGATCCGCTGGATTTTATTGACGACGCCCGCGAATATCGAACGCTGCTGGACGGTTATCAGTGCGATGCCATGCACATGGAGGGCCTGTTGCCGCAATGGACGGCGCCGTGCGGGGCTATTTACGTGTTGCCGAATGCGCGTTGGGCGCGCCGCATATCCGGCGTTTTTGCAAACCGGCTGGCGGCAACCGACGCCGGACGTTCTTGGGCGGTGCTCACCGAGCAAAGCAGTGGCTGCTACAGTGCAAGCGTGCGTTCCGGCGCACCGATGACGGCTCCGGCCCATCGATTTTGCGAATCGTTCGCCAGCGGCGGCGGAAGGAAGATGGCCGCCGGCGTAAATTGTTTGCCGGCCAACGATCTGGAGCGGTTTGCGGCAGCTTTTTTTGACTATTTTTCGTCGGCTAATGCGCCTGTCGATCACTTGGCCGATTCGCTAAAAGCCAGCCCGCCGCCGTGACCGAAGTGCGCCTGGTTCGGCGCGATGGCCTGATCTATTTCACCCGCTGCGCTGCCTGTGCGGCCTCGCGTATCGCTTTCAGGCTTGCATTCGGCGTCAGCAAGCTGCCGTCGTAACGCAATTCGATCAGCGCCGGCAGGCCGGTTGCGGCGATGTGCGCCTGCGCGCGCCGCAGCGCCGGTGCAAACGCAGTCGTGGTGTCCACCGCTTCGCCATGCGCGCCGTAGGCACGCGCCAACGCCGCGAAATCCGGGTTGTGCAAGTCGGTGCCGGATACCCGCGCCGGGTAGGTTCGCTCCTGGTGCATGCGGATGGTGCCGAACATGCTGTTGTTAAACACAATGAACAAGACTCCGGCGCGGTATTGCACGGCGGTCGCGAGTTCTTGCCCGTTCATCAAAAAGTCGCCGTCACCGGCGAAATTCAACACGCTGCGCGGCTTGCCTCCATGCTGCCCGATGATTTTGGCCGCTACCGC
>PKWO01000061.1 GCA_003132085.1 Oxalobacteraceae bacterium
CATAGCGCAGATTGATCGCCAGTCCGTCGAATTTCAATTCGGTCGCATACTCGACGCCGTCCTCCAGCGGCCAGCCCGCGGTTTGCAGGCCCTCGCGAACGCGGCGGTCGAAGCTGACGACGTCGTCGTCTTCAAAGCCGTTGCCCAGCGACAGCATCGGCACCGTGTGCCGCACCGGGTCAAACTGCTCGAGCGGCGGCGCGCCGACCCGCTGCGTCGGCGAATCGTAGGTGATCAGTTCAGGATGCGCGTCTTCCAATGCCTGCAATTCGCGAAACAGCTTGTCGTACTCGGCATCGGGGATGGTAGGCGCGTCGAGCACGTAGTAGGCATGGCTATGCCGATTCAGTTCGGCTTTCAGCCACGCCGCGCGCGCGGACCAATCTGCGGGGTCGGGTATCACGTTGCGCTCGATCTGATCTGGTTGGATAAACTGGATAAACGAATCGGGCCGCATCGTCAACTGAACAGGNNGCCGAACCGGCGGGTACGCCGGCTGCTTCCATGTCGCTGTAAAAGGCATTCACCTGCGCGGCAATTTCGCTGAACGCGTCGTCCGCCAGCGGCTCATTGGCGTCGTCCACTACGCTGCCGCCGAGGCGCGCAGCCAATCCCTTGGCGAATGAAATCATCGCGCCGTAACCGTCGCGCTGCGGCGCCACGCAAGGCACGTCAAGCAGCAGGGTCAGACGCGAACTGGTGTCGGCAGCCAGCGTGACATTGGTCGACAACATGAACAACACGCCGCCGTCGCCATCCGGCATCACCAGCTTGCCGTCGGGACGCAGGTCGAAGCCCTGCCGCTCCAGCGCAGCCAGCAATGTGCTGATCGCCCACGGCGCACCGTTCGACTGGATGTTGACGCTCAGCTTCGCATCGAACTGGGTGATGAATTGATGCAGCGCGCGCGCGCTCTTCATCACTTCGGTCATGTCCGGGACGTCCGGTTCGGCGTCGATCTCGTCGCCGATCTGCCGCAAACGGCTTACGAGTTCCGAATACTCCAGCTCATTGAGCGTGCTGCTGCGGTTGGCAAGCTGCACGCCGGCGTGCAGCGCAATATAGACGCCGCCATGCGCAATCGGCTCCCATGCCTGGTCCTCGCGCAGTCCGACGAAATGCACCGGCTTGTTACCGACGTGGCGCAGGCTTTGCAGCGTATGCAGAATCTTGTCGCCGCGCACCCTGGCCGCCAGTGCGACCGGTATCACGCAATCGATCATGTCGTCGATCGGCGAATCCTTCGGCGGCGGCGCGATGAAGTCCTCGACCGCAGCCGGCTCCTCATCCGCATCGATCGGTTGGCCGGCTTCGTCCAAGGCAAGCGGAGCGTAGCCGTCATCCTGTTCCGCATCGCCGTCAAACGACGGTTCATGGCGCCCATCGTCGGTTGCCGCCGGCGTATCCGACGTATCCGGCGTCATCAGCACATCGTCATGGGTCGTGGAAAACGCCCGCTCGACGCTTTTCTTAGCCTTATATTCCTGCCACTTGTTATATAAAAAGACACCAACAACGATGGTGCCGCCGATTGCTATCAGGCTTTTTTCCAAATCGGTCATGCGGCATACACCTCACAAAGG
The DNA here is from genome assembly GCA_003132085.1 of Oxalobacteraceae bacterium. Lineage (GTDB taxonomy): Bacteria > Pseudomonadota > Gammaproteobacteria > Burkholderiales > Burkholderiaceae_D > PKWO01. The sequence continues at coordinate 1,584 of PKWO01000061.1, forward strand.
TAATTGTTTGCAAATAATTCGTTCTACGTCCGGCTTCATGCGCGGCGTGAATGTCAAGCCGCCTGCGCCTCGGCCGCAAAATGCGCAGCCGCCTCCATATCCACTGCCACGATACGCGATACGCCCTGTTCCTGCATCGTCACGCCGATCAATTGCTGCGCCATTTCCATCGCGATCTTATTGTGCGAAATAAACAGGAACTGTGTATGCTCCGACATCCGTTTGACCATATTGCAGAACCGTTCGGTATTGGCATCGTCGAGCGGCGCATCGACCTCGTCGAGCAGGCAGAACGGCGCCGGATTAAGCTGGAACATCGAAAATACCAGGGCCGTCGCCGTTAGCGCCTTTTCGCCGCCCGACAACAGGTGGATGGTCGCATTTTTCTTGCCCGGCGGCTGCGCCATCACCTGCACGCCGGAATCGAGGATTTCGTCGCCGGTCATCGTCAATTTGGCATTGCCGCCGCCGAACAGGATCGGGAACAATTCGCCGAAATGGTGATTCACCTTGTCGAAGGTATCTTGCAGCAAGTCGCGGGTTTCCTTGTCGATCTTATGGATTGCGTCTTGCAGCGTGTTGATGGCTTCGGTCAAATCGGCATACTGCGCGTCCAGGAAGTTCTTCCGCTCCGACGCTTGCTCCAACTCGCCCAGCGCCGCGAGGTTGACCGCGCCGAGCGCGGCAATCGCGTTGGTCAGCCGCGTCACTTCTCCCTGCAGGTAAGACGGCCGCATATCGTCATTCAGCTTGGCGGCCAGCGCCGCTTCATCGGCCTGCGCTTCAACTAGTTGCTGCGCGTACTGTTCCTGATTCAGCCGTGCCGCCTGTTCTTTCAGTTGCACTTCCATGATGCGGTCGCGCTGCGGTTGCAGGCTGCGCTCCGCCTGCAGCCGCGCCTCTTCGTGCTGCCGCAATTTCTGGGTGAGCTGATCCAGTTCATGCCGGGCGTCGGCCAATGCGCGCTCCTGGTCGCTGCGCTTGTCCAGCAACGCCTGCAAACCGGCTTGCGCCGCCTGGTCGTCCAGGCTTTCGAGTTCCAGGTGGCCTTGCTGCATATTGGCAAATAGCTGCGCCTCCTGCTCCAGCGCGGTGGCAATATTGCGCGTCAATTCATCGATCTTGCTGCGCTGCGATTTCTCGGCAAATTGCGCTTCCTGCGCGGCCCGTTCCAACTCGCGCAAACGCTGGCGCGCATCGTTCAATTGCTGCTCTTTGGCCAGATAATCGGTTTGCCCGTCCTCATGTCTTTCCTGTATTTCGGCCAACTCGATGTCCAGTTGCTCGAACTTGGCTTCCGATTCGGCCTTGATCTGCTGCTGTTCGGCTTCCTGCGCGGCAATCTCGGCCAGGTCTGCAACGATCTGCGTGCTGCGCTGGTTAAACCGCTCCTGCACCTCGGACAATTTCATCGCCTCGATTTGCAGCGCATGCACCGTCTGCGTCAACAGCGCATCGCGCTGACGATACTCTTGCAGGCGCTGCACCGATTGCGACAGCGCCGACTCGGCACGCGCCGAGCGCACCCGCGCTTCGTCGGCCAGCATGTGCTGCGCCCGCAATTGCTTGGTGATGTTTTCAATTTCCTGCTGACGCCCCAGCACGCCGTCCTGTTCCGAATCGGCGGCATAAAAACGCACGCCGGCTTTGGCTACCATATGCCCTTGCCGGGTCACGAAACAGCCGCCAGCCGGCAATTTTGCCCGATCCGCAAACGCCGCATCGGTATCCTCGGCCGCATACACATTGTGCAGCCAGTCCTGTAAGACCAAGCGCAAGCCAGGATCGTTCAATTGCAACAGGTTCAATAGCGGCTTCAGGCCGGCCGGCGACATCGACTTCGACCTCGCATCCGCCTCGGCAGCGGCCGCATCCGTTGTAAAGTTCGGCGAAAACAGGGCCAGCTTGGCCGGCGGCACGTCGCTGAAAAATGCCTTGGCCCATTCCAGGTTGGACATCTCCAACGCCGACGTGCGCTCGCGCAGCACCGACTCCAGCGCCGTTTCCCAACCCTGGTCGATGTGCAGCTTTTGCCACAGACGCGGCAGCCCGCTCAATTCATGCTTATTGAGCCACGGTTGCACTTTTCCCTGCGACTGCACGCTCTCCTGCAACTGTTTCAGCGCATGCAGGCGTGCTTCCAGTTGCGCATTGGCGGCGGTTTCCGCATTGACCTGCTGTTGCGCATTGCGCCGCTCTTCCTCCAGCGCCGGCTGCTGTTCCTGCGCCTCTTCCAGTTGCTGTTTGGACTCTTCCAACGCCGCCTGTTTTTCCTCCAGTTGCGACCTCAGATTGGCAAGATGGGCGGCGTCCGGCAGGTTCAGGCCGCTCTTCTCTTGCAGCAAGCGCTCGCGGCGCAGCGTCAAGCCGGACAAGATATTGCCGGCGTTGCGTTGATGCGCGGACTCCAGTTCGATCCGCTGCTGAACCTGCATGATCTTGCCGCGCGACTCGGTGGTCTTCTGTTGCGCGTCCCGCCATGCCTGTTCCAGCGCCGGCAAGCGGTCATGCTGCTGTTGCGCCGCTTCCTGCGATTGTTCGACGCGCATTGCATGCTCTTCCAGTTGCA
>PKWO01000472.1 GCA_003132085.1 Oxalobacteraceae bacterium
TATCCCGGCCCGATCAAAGAATTGTCATAGACCGCATTCCGACGATATTATCCGACGATATTATCCGACGATATTATCCGATTATAGAATCCAGCCGGCGCGCAAATACCGGGTGCAGGATTACCGAGGGCACCGCATGACGAATACCAGCAATAACCCGATCGTTGATCCGATTCAAGCCGGCCTCGCCTCGGGCTGGAAAGTGATAGACGCGGCAACGCTCGCCGACAATCTCACGATCGAAGCCGACGTTGCCATCATCGGCACCGGAGCCGGCGGCGGCGTGACCGCGGAACTGCTGACTTTGGCAGGCTTGAAAGTCGTCTTGATCGAAGAAGGAGGGTTGAAGTCGTCCAAAGATTTCAAAATGCGCGAGGCCCAGGCTTATCCCGCGCTTTATCAGGAATCGGCTGCGCGCAAAACCAAAGACAAGGCGATCAACATCCTGCAAGGGCGCACGGTAGGCGGATCGACCACGGTAAACTGGACCTCCAGTTTCCGCACGCCGAACGGCACGCTCGACTACTGGCAGCAACATTTCGGTCTGAAGGACTACACCTCTGCAGCAATGGCGCCATGGTTTGCGCTGATGGAGCAGCGGCTCAACGTCAGCGACTGGCAAACCCCGCCGAACGAAAACAACGACTTGCTCAAGCGCGGCGCCGCCGCATTGGGCATACCGACTGCGGCCATACGCCGTAACGTCAAGGGATGCTGGAATCTCGGCTACTGCGGCATGGGGTGCCCGACCAATGCCAAGCAATCGATGCTGGTAACCACCATACCCTCGGCGCTATCGGGTGGCGCCACGCTGATTACCCACACCCGCGCCGACCGATTGCGCATCAACAAAGATACGGTTCAGGGCCTGCTGTGCTGGGCGCTGGATGCCGGCGGACTGACGCGCTCCGGCAAGACCGTCAAGGTCAAGGCCAAGCATTATGTGGTGTCCGGCGGAGCGATCAATTCCCCTGCACTGCTGATGCGCTCCAAGTCGCCCGACCCGTACGCGCTGCTCGGCAAACGCACGTTCCTGCATCCGACTATCGTGTCCGCCGGATTGTTCGAGCAGCCCGTCAACGGCTTTGCCGGTGCACCGCAAACCATCTATTCCGACCATTTCATGGATACCCAGCCGATCGACGGACCGATCGGATATAAACTTGAGGCGCCGCCATTGCATCCATTGCTGTTCTCGACGACGATGGCCGGGTTCGGTGAACCGCATGCGGCGATGATGAGAAAATTCAACCATTCGCACGCGATATTGGCCTTGTTGCGCGATGGCTTCAATGAAAACTCCACCGGCGGAGCGGTTCAACTTCGGGATGACGGCTACCCGGTGCTGGACTACACAATGAACGACTTCATGTGGGATGGCGTCAAGCGGGCATTGCTGACCATGGCGGAAATCCAGTTTGCCGCCGGCGCCAAGAGCGTCTATCCGGTACACGAGATGGCGTCAGGCTATTCCACCTGGGCCAGCGCCAAACAGGCGATTCTCAACCTGCCCTACAAACCGTCGCTGACGCGCGTGGTGTCGGCCCACGTGATGGGCGGCTGCCCGATGTCCGACGACACGAAACTGGGATTGGTATCGTCGAGCGGCCACTATCATGGACTGACGAATTTGTCGGTACACGACGGTTCGCTGTTCCCGACCTCGATCGGCGCCAACCCCCAATTGTCGATTTACGGCATGTCCGCAAGGCTTGCCAGCGGCCTGGCGGAAAAAATGACCGGCAAGCCGGCACCGCGCTTCGGCTAAGTCGCCTGCCTGCTAAAAATGTACGCCGCGCAACAACTGCTGCAAGGCCATCTGGTCGGCATTCATGGGTTGCACCGTTTTGTCGCCTTCCTTGCTCTTCGCCGCATCCGAATCCGGGAACATGCGGAAGCTGGTGTTCATCACGATCTGCGCGACTCTGGGTACCAATGCATGCACCAGTTCTCCCACTATGCCCAAGCGGGTGGCAATGCGCACCGGCTTGTAGACGATGGCCTCTGCGATCAGCAGAGCCGCATCTTCCGGTGAAAGGGTCGGCACATTTTGGTAAATCTTGGTCGGCGCGATCATCGGCGTGCGTACCAGCGGCATATTGATGGTGGTAAACTTGATGCCGATATCGGCAAATTCCGACGCGGCGCAACGGGTCCAGGCCTCCAGCGCCGCTTTCGATGCCACGTAGGCCGAAAAGCGCGGTGCGTTGGTCAATACGCCGATTGAGGAGATGTTGATCACCTGCCCGCGTTTTTGCGCCACCATCTTCGGCAACAAACCCATGGTCAGGCGCAGAGCGCCGAAATAGTTCAATTGCATCGTGCGCTCAAAATCGTGAAAACGATCGTAGCTGGATTCGATGCCGCGCCGGATCGACCGTCCTGCATTGTTGATCAGCACATCGACTCCGCCGTGATTGGCAAGCAATAACTGCAAAAAGCGGTCGCAGTCGGCCATATCGGCGACGTCGGCGGAATAGGTAATCACCTCGAAGCCGCACGCGTTGATCTCCTTTTTCGCTGCAGCCAGCTTGTCTTGATCACGCCCGCAAATAATGGTGATGGCGCCGGCCTCCGCCAGTTTGTGGGCTGCCGCAAGACCTATCCCTGACGAACCGCCGGTGACCAGTACCACTTTGCCCTCCACCTGGCCGCGCAAGGTGTGATCGATAAACAGCGCCGGATCAAGATTGCGCTCCCAATAATCCCATATTTTTTCGGCATAATCTTCCAGATGCGGACAACGGATACCGCTGCCTTTGAGGGCCGCCGCCGCATCGCGGTTATCAAATCGGGTCGGATAATTGATGAACTGCAGTATTTCTTCCGGCAAGCCCAGGTCCTTCAGAATCGCATCCTTAACGCGGCGCACCGGCGTCAGCGAGATCATGCCCTGCTTGACCGATTTCGGAATAAAGCCAAGCAGCGCCGCGTTGATGCGCAAACTCATCGTCGGCGCATGGGCGGCACGCGCGAAGGTATTGAGTACGTCGCCTACGCGCATCGGTTCGGGATCGGTCAAATGAAAACAGTGGCCGTCCAACTTCGCCTGGTGGGCGATATGATCCATCGCATTGACCACATAGTCGACCGGCACAATATTGATTCGTCCGCCCTCCACGCCGATCATCGGCATCCATGGCGGCAAGAGCTGGCGGATGCGCTGGATCACTTTAAAGAAATAATACGGGCCGTCGATCTTGTCCATTTCACCGGTTTTTGAGTCTCCCACCACCATGCCGGGGCGGTAAATACGGAACGGGATTTTTGATTCGCCGCGAACGATTTTTTCGGACTCGTGCTTGGTCGCAAAATACGGATGATCCAGATTTTCCGCCTCGTCGAACATATCCTCGCGGAAAATGCCATCGAACAGGCCGGCAGCCGCAATCGAACTGACGTGATGCAGGCATCTTGCGCCGATAGCGTTGGCCAACGCGACAGTATGGCGGGTGCCCTCGACATTGACCGCTATTTGGTCGTCCGCGCCGGCCTTCAAGTCATACACCGCCGCCAAGTGGAAGAAATGATCGATATTCTTGGAAAGCAGCTTGACGTCCGCCTTCGAAACACCCAATTTGGGTTCGCGAAGATCGCCAAACACCGGAATTGCCCGTGCTTTGGAGACGCCCCAATATTCCAGCATGGCAGGCACTTTGTCCCGGCTCTCTTCCCGCGTCAGGAAGTACACTACGCTCCCCTTACGGGCCAGCAATT
>PKWO01000427.1 GCA_003132085.1 Oxalobacteraceae bacterium
GCCTCACGACCGGGCGATACTCCACTCGCGTAACACCTTGTCACGCAAGAAGATTTTTGCATTTTCCCGCGAACCCGTTCGCGTAAGTTGCAATTTTTGGCTTACGGGTATCGCATTCGGTGAAAATTTCTTATAGATCATCAACTTAGCATTCCCGCGAAACCACCGGACGTTAGTCGCTGATAGAGGTTCGCNNTTAACGGTCCGTCAAAGTCAACCGAGCGGAAGCATCCATGCTGTTTTACTCGCACGTCCACTGGTTCGGTAATTCGATAGAAGCGCAGATTATCCGTTGCTTCATCGATTTCCGCGAGAAGCGTGCGTTCTAATTGTTCAAATTGCATTTCATTGACGGTGCATTCAAACACAGATTTTTGAACGCGCTGCCCGATTTTTTCACAGGCTTTCGCCACCCGCCTTAATCGCTTGCGACCGGCGGCGGTTTCGGTGGAGACATCATAGGTGACGATAATTAGCATATTTCAATCTGAGCCAGACTTCTCATACGAGCGATATTCTATTTCGCCAAATAAGGCAGATAGCCATCCATTTCGCCGCGAATAGTGCGCGCGATGAAACGTGCTTGAACGAAGGGAAGTAACCCGATAGGAACTTTTCCGTCAGTTAGCGGGTGAGTAATTTCTTCCTGCTTGCGCTCCTGCCAAGCAGTTACGACAGTACGGCGGCCTTTATCGTTTAACATAACAGCACCGCCTTCGCGTTCATCAAAATCGCCGGCAGTGATCTGCCCACGGTTAATCAGCGTAAGCGCCAACCGGTCCGCAAGTACGGAACGAAATTCTTCCTGCAAATCCAATGCGAGCGCGGCACGGCCAGGGCGCACCGCATGCAAGAAACCGAGTTGCGCGTCCAACCCTGCGGCCTCACAGGCTGAGCGGCAATCGTTCATGAGCATTGCGTAGAGAAAGGAAATCAGCGCGTTGAATCGATCCAACGGCGGACGGCGGGTTCGTCCGTTAAGCGAAAACGATGCGCGCGCCTGGACTTTGACAATGAGGTTCATGGCAGAAAAATAACCGCGGGCGGCCTCACCTTCGATCCCGCGCAGTTCATCCAAACCTGTGGCAACCGCCGCAGCGCGTAGTGAGGCCGCAAGATTGTCGGCAGTGCGGCTAATCGTTGCGATTTCATCCGGGTCGGTGGCTTCGCGTGCGCCTCGCTGCAAGTTAGTACGGCTGTTTTTAAGCTTTCCCGCCACCACCGCACGCGCAAATNNGTGGCCGCGCGATGATGCGCTTGGCGGAGCAGAATATTGCCCGAAACAGGTCCTTCCAGCCTGGCCTTGAATCGGCCCGAAATGTCCAACAACACCAGCGATTTGCCTTCATCCGCCAATCGATGCATCAGTGCAGGCGAAACCATGACATCGCCAAAACAAACCAATCCACCCAGATGATGCAACGGCACCTGTAGCTTTTTTTCATGCTCGACATCGATGCGCAAGGTAGCGTTCTCCAGATGCGCGTAAGCATGCGGCGTCATCACGTACAGGGTATTCTGAACTGTATGCACCTAGTCCTCCGGGTTGAATAACCTCTGTCGCTGCAGGCGCTGTTTAACCTGATCCGCCAGCGCCTGCGGTTGGCAAATATCTTTTAGCGAGCATTCGTTGCAGCGGGCGTCGTTCACGGGTGGCGGCAACTTCCCCGATGCCAGCATGGCGCGAATGGCGTCGGCAGTCTCGATTACCGCCCGTTTGAGTTCCGGGGTGATGAGCACTTCCCGGCGTCGATGGCTGGTGGCATGAAAAATAGCGCCCTTCGGAACCGGTCTGCCAAGCATTTCTTCCAAACAAATTGCTTGCGCGGCAAGTTGGATATCATCGTGCAGTTTCTGCCGTTTAGCGCCATGCTTGAACTCGACCGGGTAGATCATGCCGTCCGGATGAAATTCAACCAGATCGGCTTTGCCTATCAGATTGTACCGATCGCTCCATACAGGCAACGCCCGTTCTACTCGCACGCCGGCTTTGATCTCGTACCCCGGCGTATCGACCAAATGATGCACCGCCTGCCCGCGCGCCGTGTGGACATTTTCCTCGAATGCTTGTTCCAAATGAATCAGCCCACATTGCCGTGGGCAGTAAACCCAATGTTGCAAGGCCGAGAGAGCGACGACTTCGTCTGCTGAGGTTGCCATTTAATCAAACAACTGGTGGAGAAGGTCATCTCGCGTGATGCCGTGATGCGCGGCCACCGCTGCCAGAATCGCGGCAAGCGTGCCCACTCTGAGCGGATCGTGATTCGGAATCGTAACGTGATGTACACCATGAACGGCACCGGTCAAGCGCAGATGGCTACCGGTTTGACGTGTGACGCCATAACCCATCCGCTGAAGGCATTTGACCAGATCAGCCCCGGACAGATCGCGTGGCACCCTCATGCGGCAAGTACTTCTTCGCGGGTAATATGCAACCGAATCAAGGAGGGCATTTCACCCTCGTCAAAATGGCAATGCACTGCGTCTCTGACCTGCGCATGCAGGCCGGGCAAATCGTCGGCCTCGGTCACAATGTCCACGCCGACTGCGCGCGCCAGATATCCGCCTTCCGGTGCTTCTTCTACGATGAAATGAATTTCGCTCATGGTACTGTCCTCCAATTCGTTTATCGAGTTTGTGATCGAAAATGTCGGCGTTGCGTCGACCTTCAACACGACTTATTCAACAACGTCACGCCCGCAGGTAGATCGACATCTTGAATTATCACATCATAATCGTCAAAGCTGCGCGGCACGTCCACCTCTTCCTTGCGCTTCACCTGGATGCGCTTGAACAAAGCATGTGCGGAGGCATTACCCAGTTCCGATTCGTGTTTGAATACATACAACCCACGCGTGCTCATTTCGCCACGCGCAGCGGAACGGTCGTGTTCAAACATTTGGGCCAGCGCCTGCCAAAGCAATTCGAGATCATCTTCGGAAAAACCAGTCTGCTTAGCTAGGAAGCTGGAGACGAAACCATGCGCCATGTAAAGACCGTAAGGAACGGTGTGCTTGCGGCCCATTGTGCGATTATCGCCTTCCTGCTTTTCGGCTTCCGCTTCGGTTGTAACGGCCATGCGAGTAATCGTGTGTTCCTGAGCAATGATGGGGTCGATCGACCGCGCGAAGGTGAGTTGCACCGGGCCTCGCACCTGACCGGCATTTTTTCCGGTGGACATCACCGCACCGAAAGTGCGCACGTCAAAGAAGCGCTTGCACATGTAATCGCGCGCCGCGTCGGTTTTTTTACCTTTCTCTTTTGCCATGACCGCCGGCTGTTCGTGGGCTTGGTCGATCAGTGTGTTGAGCACGGCCTTTTCCTTGATGAAAATATCGTAGCCGGGCACGTTCCCTTTTGCTAATTGCGTGTAATTACGAACCTTGCGTTTCAAGGAAACGTCCGTCACCAGCCCGTGACCAGTCTCCGCATCCATGCGAGGCAGGTTGCCGGCATCAGGGTCGCCATTTGGATTGCCATCTTTCACATCAAACAGCAGTACGAAGTCGTAGCGATTGGTTAGACTCATTGCGATTCCTCTTGGTTATTGGTGGGTTCCGATTTGGTGAAAAATGCTTGACGTTGATGGTAGTAACCCAAGGCGAAACGGCCTTGATCGGGTAGCGCGAGAATGCGCGGAAAATCATCCAGTCCACCCACGATTTCGCCAATGAGTCTTTCCATCTGAACGGCGCGCCCTTTATGCAGTTTTCCCAGGTGATGATTTTTCAAACGTAACAAAGTGGTAAAAACCGCTACAGGCGTGCTGGAAGCAGCGCCGTAATAACGATCGCGAATAGTCGCGTTGAGACCAGGGCTAGCCTCTTCTTGAATCTTTTCCAAGGCGGCAAATAACCGCCCCAGAAGGTAAGCCGGATGGGCGTTGGTCAAGTCGAGCATAGTCTGAAACTCCTTCTCGGGGTGAAATGCAGTAGTGTTAGCACGACGAATCAAGCGATTCAATGTTGCTTTGATGGCGGCGGCGCGCGCGTAGGTAGGTTTCTGCTCTGCCCTGCTTCGTTGCACCGCCAAATTTAGCAATAGCGCAGGATAAGGCTTTCCCTCCAGAACGGAGCGCATAATCTCTCCACCCAGATTGGGTGGAATGTTGTCGGCCTTGCCTTGCACTGCGAGTCCGGTAAGTAGGCGGAATAGGGACAAGTGTTCCGGGTCGTGTGGCGCACGGACAATTTTAATATCTTCGAAATGCCTGGCAACACGTTGAGCCAGTTCATATGCAGGGGCCGTTTCCCAAAAGCGGATAGCGATACGAGCGGCGTTCGGAGCAAGCCCCAGAACATGGAAACGGGTGTTTGCCGCACCGTGGGAAAACTTGCCTGAGTGAACCGCCTGATACAGCACTTTCAAAGCATCCGTTCCCCGGTTAGGATCGTCTTTGGGCGGTTCGCCGAACAAATCGGGCAGCGCGGTTTCCAGGTCGTGCTTTTCCTCTGCCCAGAATACGGTAGAAGCGTCGCCAACCTGGATACGCTGGCGGGAGTCGCGTGCCAGCAGATGATTCAACGCGGTGGTGTAAGCGAATACCGCAGGTTTTCCTAGCGGAGCATTTGCGCCTTGTACCTTGCCATAAGAGTTGAATGCATCCAGGTTAAAAGAAACGATGTTCGCGCCAGATGTTTGCGCGCCCCAAACACCTTTAATTGCGGGGTGCAAGCGCTCGATTGCCGCTGCGGCTCCACTGACGAGGCAAACACCATCAGGCGCTGCGTCATCTGTTGTCAGAGCTGTTGCGGCAACTACTGCGGGGCGTTGGCAGATCAGTTCGACATCCCCATGTAGTCGAAAGGTAATGATCGGGTTGGTGGCTACAATTTCTGACCACGCGGGTAAGGCTTCTAGTTGCTTGAGATCGACGTTACCGAGAAAAGTGAATATCGCCTGAATGCCTTTGTCGCCCTGAGTCTCAATGGGAAGCGACTCTATCTGTTTTCTGAATTCTGCTTTCATCTCACTCAACCGAGCCATGTATTCGGCTTCTTTACTTTCGCCCTCCCTGCGTTTGCCCTCAAGTTTCTTGATGTCTGGCAGTCCAAAAATGTATTCCGCGTTATCCCACAGAAGATTTGCCGCTACGCCAGAGGTCTTCTTTCCCCCTTGAGGCACGAGAAAACGTTGGCCCACCTTTTTCTTTCCCATAATCGTGCGTGTATCCGCCAGATTGACCAAGCGCCCCTCGCCATTGATGTCAATGACAAAGGGAATTTCCTTTTCTTCGAGGCCAAAAGCGGGCAACCTATCTCGCGGATCGGGCGAGCGCTGGCAACGCAGGTAATAGTCGTTAAGCGCTTGCAGAATCATCCCCGTACCTCCTCGCTGTCCCACGCCGGCACATTCACCGTACCATTTTCCAGTCGAGCGCGAAAAAAGCGGGGCGTCGGGTCGGCTGGTTTGGTGAAATCCAGGTCGTGCAACATGAAACCGAGCTCGCGGGTCTCATCTATCGGTGCAGGCTCGCTTGCGTAGTCATTCACGAGCCGAAAACTTGCGGCGAACTCACGACAACCAAGATAAGGCTGATTGATGCACTGCCCCCGACTAGCGCGGCGTTCAAACATCTCGTGATATTTATTGGGCGGTGCGCCTGAATCACGGCCAGGGAAGAACTCCAGATCAGCATGGACGCGATAAGCCACGTCTCGCAGAAACAATCCGGCGCGCTGCTGACGCTCGTCTTCAATATAAAGATGCAAATTTCCCGCGCCATTTTTCATGGCTGACTCCACATTGCGGGTAGAGACCACGCTGGCGACCTCATTGCGGCGCAGATTGATCCAGCGAATGGGCTTCAGCACTTCAATCTTGTGAATATGCCAGCGTATTGCTGGTTTCCACAAGATTGCCTCGAAGCAAGCACGCGCTGCGGACGGCGTCATCACGTCGTAGCTCACGCGCTCTACTTTCATTTCGGGGCGGGTGAAGCAGGCGAAATCGCCGGCGAGTTCAAGGCAGTAGCGTTTCAATGCAATTCCTTTTAGACGATAATTACCGAGANNCCCGTCCATGATAAAACCAAGTTTGCCGTGATAAAGCATATCATTCGCTTGTGCGAACAAACCAGGAAGAATTTCTACAATATCGTGCTGGGTAAACAGCTTCATCACATCGCGGCGCGGAATATTGACGGTGTAACGCTGGAGCTTACGCATCAGCCAACGTTGTGGACCGTCCTTTTTTAGCGTGTTCAGCAGTTCTTCTACTGTTTTGTCGTTCCCATCCGAGCCGCAATAGCGGACGATGACCGGCGCGCTGTCTTCATCTTGAATCAGCTTGAACCTTTCGGCAGCAGTACGAAAATTGACCGCAAGGGTTTGCGTATCGACTTTGAGCAATTCCGTGATGCGATGCTCATCCAAATCACAGGCATGATAAAGTTTTTCAAAATAGCGCGCGAACAAGGTGCGTTCAAGCGGTTTGCCGGTATGGTCATGCAGCACACTGCGGCAGGCATCTTCGGCCTTGCGCAACTGTCCTGGCGGCGCGGGTTTGGGCGGGATGAATACCACCACTTCGCCAGATGCCAATTTGCCCTCCCGGTTGCAGCGGCCAGCCGCTTGGGCGATGGAATCCAATCCGGCTAGTGCCCGATAAACCACTGGGAAATCCACATCGACACCGGCTTCGACCAACTGTGTGCTGACTACACGAGTAGGGATACCGTCTTGGAGCCGCCCTTTGATTTGTCGGATGGTTTGTGAGCGATGTTCGCCGCACATCAGCGCGGAAAGGTGCAAGGTTCCTTCAGGCATTCGTTGCCAAAGTTCGCGGGCGTCTTTGCGGCGATTGACGATGGTCAGTACAGAATCA
>PKWO01000302.1 GCA_003132085.1 Oxalobacteraceae bacterium
CATATTTGACGAAGCGCATCAATTGCCGGAAACCGCCACCCTGTTTTTCGGCGATACGGTATCTACCTCAATCGTGCTGGAATTATGCCGCGACGTCCAGGCTGAAGGTTTGTCGCATGCGCGCGATGGCGCCGATTGGGCCAAAGTCGCCGGATCGGTCGATCGTGCCGCGCGCGACTTGCGCTTAACTTTTCCGCAAGACATTGTGCGCCTGGCGGTTAACCAGATAGCGCCGTCAAGTGCATTTTTCCCGGCGCTTGAGACGCTGAAGGAAGAGCTGCGCGGAATGATTGCAGTCCTGGAAAAACAAGCGGAGCGCGCCGAGACGATCGAGCAATGCCGGGTGCGCGCGATAGAACTGGAATCGCAATTGACGCGCTGGAACGCACCGGGCGATAGCGCTGCCAAATACGAAGATGGACAAGAGCGGGTGTTATGGGTGGAAGCTTTTTCTTCATCGCTGCAATTGCACCAGACACCGTTGTCCATTGCGCCGATTTTTAACAAGCAGCGCGAGGGCGTGCCGCGGGCATGGATATTCACTTCCGCCACGCTGGCGGTGAAAAGCGACTTCAATCACTATACGTCGCAGATGGGTTTGTCCGATGCCGCCGCCCATACCTGGTCCAGTCCATTCGATTACGACCGCCAAGGTTTGCTATACGTGCCGGTTAATCTGCCGCAACCGAGTTCGATCGATTACACGGACGCCGTGATCGACGCAGTGCTGCCGATGATCGAGGCGTCCGGCGGACGCTGCTTTTTGCTATGCACCACCATTCGCGCGGTGAACCGGGCCGCAGAACGGTTGCGCGACGAGTTCGCCAAACGCAATCTGTCGTTTCCGCTGATGGTGCAGGGCGAAGCCGGGCGCACCGAATTGCTGGATCGCTTCCGGGCGGCCGGAAATGCGGTTTTGATCGGCAGCCAAAGTTTTTGGGAGGGGGTCGACGTGCGCGGCGAGGCGCTCTCCCTGGTTGTCATTGATAAATTGCCATTTTCTCCGCCCGACGACCCGGTTTTGGCCGCGCGGATCGAATCGTTGGAAAGAAGGGGATTGAACGGTTTCATCCATCATCAATTGCCCGCAGCGATTATTAACCTCAAGCAGGGTGCCGGACGGCTGATCCGCGATGAGGCGGATCGCGGCGTGCTGATGATTTGCGATCCGAGGCTGATTTCAAAGGCTTACGGCAAACGCATCTGGCAAAGCCTGCCGCCATTCAGGCGCACTCGCGAGCTGGAAGTGGCGCAGGCATTTTTTAACATACCGGAGTAACAGGCCGCGCCGCGCGGAGCCGACTGACGCTGCCGTTCGCCCTGGGCCGATTGCTTAGAGGTGCCCTTATGTCATTCCTGCGGTCGAATCACGACCTTGCCGGTCACCTTGCGTGCAGCCATATCCTTCAATGCCTGTGCCGTGTCGGCTAACTTGTACCGTCCGGAGATGCGCGGCTTGATCTTGCCTTCGGCCAGCCAGCCCATCAGCTCGCGCATGGCGGCGAGATTGGCTTTCGGTTCACGTCTGGCGAATTCTCCCCAGAACACCCCTACCAGCGATGCACCTTTCAATAGTGTCAGGTTCAACGGCAGCTTCGGAATTTCGCCGTTGGCGAAGCCGACCACCAGATAACGGCCGCGCCATGCGATCGAGCGGAAAGCAGGTTCGGCATACATGCCGCCCACCGGATCGTAAATCACATCCGGGCCCTTGCCGTCAGTGGCCGCCTTGATCGCTTCGCGTAAATCTTGCGTCGTGTAGTTGATGGTGGCATCGGCTCCATGCAGTGTGCAGATTTCCAGCTTTTCATCCGATGAGGCGGCTGCGATTACCCGGGCGCCCAGCGCCTTGCCGATTTCAATGGCCGCCAATCCGACGCCGCCGGCAGCGCCTAGCACCAGCATGGTTTCCCCAGCTTTGAGTTGGGCGCGATCCACTATCGCATGATGCGAGGTGCCATAGGTCAGTGTGATGGCGGCGGCGGTGTCGAAATCCATGCCGGGAGGCATAGGCATGGCTGCCGCCGCCGGTACGGCAATTTGCTGCGCAAAGGCGCCTTGGCCGGCAAAGGCGATCACTTTGTCGCCGGCTTTCAAGTGGCTTACCCCGTCGCCTACCGCGCGCACAATGCCCGCGAGTTCGCTCCCCGGTGTGAAAGGAAGTTCCGGCTTGAATTGATATTTGTTCTGAATAATCAGTACGTCCGGGAAATTCACGCCTGCCGCCTGAATATCGATCGTGATTTGCCCCGGTCCGGGGCTGATGTCAGGCAAATCGTCAACTACCAGTGTATCGGGCAACCCCCAGGCCTTACAGACGATGGCTTTCATGATGTCTCCTTGTGTTTTTAAAATAGAACGGTCGTTTGATTTTATGATTATGCCGCAAAATGTTAAATCGTTCACTGGTTCCTGATATTGCTTCAGGTAAAATCAGTTTATGCGAATCCTAATTAGTAATGACGATGGTTATCTGGCGCCCGGGTTGGTCGCGTTAGCCGCTGCGCTGGCCCCGATCGCAGACATCACGGTGGTCGCGCCGGACAGTAACCGGTCCGGGTCGTCCAATTCCTTGACGTTGGACCGGCCGCTTTCGCTTTACCAGGCGGCCAACGGTTTCTATTTTGTGAACGGGACGCCATCGGACTGCGTCCATCTTGCGTTAACCGGGGGATTGTCGGTGAAGCCGGATTTGGTCGTCTCAGGTATCAACCAGGGCCAGAACATGGGCGACGACACGTTGTATTCAGGTACGGTGGCGGCCGCGACCGAAGGATATCTGTTTGGCATTCCGGCGATTGCATTTTCGCAAGTGGAGCACGGTTGGCAGCATCTGGATGCCGCCGCGCAGGTCGCGCGCGAAATCGTCGAACGCCGTTTTGACGCGTTGCAAAAGCCGTTCTTGCTCAATGTTAACGTGCCGAACAAGCCTTACGCCGATCTGCGCCGCATCGTCGCTACCCGGCTTGGCAAGCGTCATGTGTCCGAGCCTGTCATCAAAATGCAAGACCCGCATGGACGCGACATATACTGGGTCGGGCCGACGGGAGCCGCCAAGGTTGCCGGCGAGGGCACCGACTTTTACGCGACGCAGCAAGGCTGGGTGTCGGTGACGCCCTTGCAAATTGACTTGACCCATGCGGCGCAATTGGCTGCGCTTGCGGAAAGCCTGGAATGACCGGCAAGACCAAGCGTTTTCCGTTGTCGCTGTCCGCGGTCGCCGGCAAATCCGTCAACTGGGAACGCCCGACCTCACCAACCTCGCCAAGCCCCTCGAAGGCGGTAGCCACGCCGCAAACTGCGACCCAGAATGCCGCACAGCACGTGAACCGGAAGCCGGCTGCGGCTATGCGGACGGCGCCTGCCGCTGCGGTTGTCGAGCGGCAAACGCCGCTGATCTCGGACGCAGTGCGGCATGCGATGGTCGCCCGCATCGGCAAGCTCGGTGTGCGCGACGACAAGGTGTTGCGCGCCATGCAAACTGTGCCGCGTCATTTGTTCGTCGAGCCGGCATTGGCCAGCCAGGCGTATATCGATGCCTCGTTGCCCATCGGCTATCATCAAACCATTTCACAGCCCTACATCGTCGCCCGGATGATCGAAGTGATGCGTAACAATGCGAAAGGGGGCGAACTGAACCGCGTGCTGGAGATTGGCACCGGGTGCGGATATCAAGCTGCAGTATTATCGTTGGTCGCCAAGGAAGTATATTCCATCGAGCGGATCAAACCGTTGCACGAACTGGCAAAATCCAACTTGCGGCCGCTACGCATTGCGAATATCCGCTTGCATTACGGAGATGGTATGCTTGGCTTCCCGCAGGTGGCGCCGTTTGACGGTATCATTTTGGCCGCTGCCGGGATAGAGGTGCCGCAATCCCTATTGGAACAAATGACGATCGGCGGTCGCCTGGTGGCGCCAGTCGGGACGCGCCACCAGATTTTGCAATTGATCGAGCGGGTCAGCAAGTTCGAATGGTCGAGCGAGACGTTGGAGGAGTGTCATTTTGTGCCGCTGCGCGCGGGTACGGTTTAACAAAATTTGAACACAATGAGAATGAAAAAAACAAGTTTAGCGAGTCTGATATCTGTGCTTTTCCTGCTTGCTGCGTGCGGCACGACGCGTAACGCCGCTCCGGTCTTGGAACGCAATGCGGATGGTCAGGTGGTCGACGTTTCGCGTCCTGCGGGTCTGAAGAACGCCTCCCGGACTGGCGAAGAGCGCGGCTATTACACGGTGAAAAAGGGCGATACCCTGCTGCATATCGCTCTCGACAATGGACAAAATTATCGTGATCTGGTGACGTGGAACAATCTGGCCAATCCGAACGACATCAAGGTTGATCAAGTATTGCGCGTGTTGCCGCCTGATGACGGGAACGGCAACAGATGCTGACGGCGCCCTGGACTTCCCCCCAGGGTTCATCTGGGGAGCATCGACGGCCGCGTACCAGATCGAGGGAGCAGCAGTC
>PKWO01000415.1 GCA_003132085.1 Oxalobacteraceae bacterium
GCGATCATACACAAAGTAATTCTGCTGAAAATAGCCTGATTGCCCATTTACCGCAACAAAATCACGCAAAGTGCTGCCGCCGTGCTCAATGGCGGCAGCAAGAATGGTTCGTATCGCCTGTTCCAATTTTACGTAGCGCGCCAGACTTATCCGGTGCGCGGGTGTTTTGGGGTTTATCGCCGCCTGGAACAAGCATTCCGACGCATAGATGTTGCCGACGCCGACCACAATGTCGCCGGCCAGCAAAACTTGTTTGATCGGTGCGTTGCGCTTGCGCGTCATACGGTATAACAGCTGAGCAGAAAACACTTCCTCCAGCGGTTCCACCCCCAACCCCCGGAGCAGCATATGGCTCTCGACCGCACCCTCTTCATTCGCATGCCATAAAACCGCGCCGAAGCGCCGCGGATCATTCATGCGCAGCAACCGGTCACCGACCACCAGATCGAAATGATCGTGCTTCTGCGGCGCAATGCCAAGCGGAAGTATCCGTAAGTGTCCCGACATGCCGAGGTGAATAATCAGCGTTCCGTGATCAAAATTAAGCAGCAAATACTTGCCGCGCCGGCCAACGCTACGCACGACACGTCCACACAACGTGCGCGAAAGATCGTCGGGAAACGGCCATCTCAGACCGCTATGACGCAGCGTCACTGCGCTAACCCGGCCGCCCTGGATATGGGGCTCGACGCCCCGGCGGGTAACTTCAACTTCGGGCAATTCGGGCATGGCGAAAAAACTCCTGATAGCAACACAAATTTACAATTTACAACCCTGCCATCGCTGGCAATCGGCGCGCATGGTACGCTGGTTGGGCGTAAAATCAACAATTATTGATTATGCATTCAGTCGGGATCATCCTTTGAAAAACGTCCTTATCATTGTAGCCCTGTCGACCCTGTTATCGGCTTGCGCCGGATTGCACACGCAATCCGCGACCGTTGCCGACCCAGCCGGCACGCCTAGCGCCGCAACCGGCGAGAGCGCTGTCGTTGTCGCCCCGACCGCTGACCCCGAAGTGAAACCCGGTTTGCCGTCCGGCGCTGACGAATTGCCGTCGGTTCCGCTAACGCGCGACATCATGTTCCAACTGCTGGCGGCGGAAATTGCCTTCCAGCGCGGCGACTGGCAATCCGCCTATGCGACAACATTGTCTGCCGCCCAGCACACGCACGATCCGCGTCTGGCGCAAAGAGCCTTCGAAATGGCATGGATCGTCAAGCAGCCGGAAGAGGCGCTTGCCGCAAGCCGGCTGTGGCGCGCATTGGCCCCGCACTCGGAGGAAGCGGCGCAGAACTACCTGAATTCGATCGTATTGACCGATAGGCTGGATGAAGCACGCGTTATTTTCGAGCGCGGATTGCAGGATGCGACACCGCAGACGCGCGGCATCTTGATGTTCCAGATACAACGGCTGCTGTCACGCGCGAAAGACAAGGATGCTTCTTTCGCCACGCTGGAAAGCCTGATGGCGCCTTATCTGAATATGGCAGAAGCGCATCTGGCCCTGGCTTACGGCGCGTTTGCCAACGGCGACAACGTGCGGGCGCAGGCAGAAGCGCAAACCGCGCTGAAGGTCAAGCCCGACTCCGAGCAGGCTGCCCTCATCCTCGCGCAAGTCAACCCGGACAAAGACGGAGCGTTGAAATTCCTGGCCAAATTCGTATCTACTCATCCTGGGGCGAAAGACCTGCGGATCGCCTATGCGCGCATCTTGATTGAGCAAAAGCGATACAAGGACGCGGAACACGAGTTTGAAACGCTGCTCAAGACGCAGCCCGAGGATTTGACTGTACTGTACATGCTGGGCATTCTGGAAATTCAGACTAACGATACAAAAGCCGCCGAACGCCACCTAACCGCTTTTATCGGCGCGCTGGCAAACCATCCGAACGAGGAGCGCGATCCGACTTCGGCGCTGTTGCTCCTTGCGCAAATTGCCGAAGATCGAAAGGACAACGAAACGGCGCTCAAATGGCTGGATCAAGTTGAATCGCCGGATGCGCGTGTCGGAGTGCAGATAAGACGGGCCGGAATCTTCGCCAAAGAAGGTAACGTGGGCGGCGCCCGCAAGCTGCTGTCCGAATTGACACCGACAGCCGAAGCGCAACAAATCCAGGTGGTTGCCGCCGAAGCGCAGATTCTGCGTGACGCCAATCAACCGCAGGAGGCAATGGCGGTGCTGGCGGCAGGGATCAAGCGCTTCCCGGACAATACGGATTTGCTGTACGACTATGCGATGAACGCCGAGAAAAACAATCAGCTCGACATATGCGAAACCGCGTTACGCAAAATCATCGAGCTTGCCCCAAAAAATCAACAGGCATATAACGCGCTGGGCTTCACCTTCGCAGAACGCAATGTTCGCCTGGATGAGGCCTATGCACTGATCGACACTGCGCTGAAATTGGCGCCGGACGATCCATTCATTATCGACAGCATGGGCTGGGTGCAGTTCCGGCTCGGCAAGCTAAAGGAGGCGGAAGAATTGCTGCGCCGCGCCTACACGATCAGACCAGACCCTGAAATTGCCGTGCATTTGGGTGAAGTATTGTGGGCCAAAGGCCAGAAGGCGGACGCCCATAAATTGTGGCGTGAGGTCGGCACCAAGGATCCGGGCAATGACTCGCTCAAAAGCACCTTGTCTCGCTTGCATGTGAGCTTGTGAAGAAAGCCGCCTTTGCGAAGCCGCGCCTGGTGCATTGGTCATCCTATTGCGCCGCGTTGGTACTGCCGCTGTGGTTTGCCGGGTGCGCGGATCAGCGCCGGCTTTCGGCGGATGGCGGCACAGCTTCCACCCAGCAGCCCCACGCATACCGTGAATCGATCGACATCGGCGGGCGCTTTTCAGCGCAATTCGAGCGCAATGACAAACCCGAGGCATGGAATGGCAGCTTTGTCTGGGCGCAATCGCCGCAAGGCACCACAGTGACGTTGCAATCGCCCCTTGGTGCAACGCTGGCGACGATAGCCATCAACAAAGCCAACGCCGTCCTGATGCAATCCGGCCACGCGCCGCGCAGTGCGGCCAATGTCGATGCACTGGTGGAGGAAGCGCTGGGGTGGCCGTTGCCAATATCCAACCTACGCGACTGGCTGCAAGCGTATGCAGTCACCGCCGACGGCAAACGGATTATGGCAACACCACAATTGACGACGACGATTGCCACCCGTGATGGCTGGCGCATTCGCTACGTCAGTTGGCAGGACGAGAATGAGTTGAATATGCAAAACGTGCCTAAACGCATTGACATGGAGCGTGACACCGTGGAAGCCGGCAAAGTGCTCATGCGTTTGGTCGTTACCAGTTGGCAATCACATTGAACCCTTGAATCAGAACGTAATGACCGCAAGCCTGCGCAATTGCCTCGCCCCCGCCAAACTCAATCTGTTCCTGCATGTGACCGGCAGGCGCACCGATGGTTATCACTTGTTGCAAACGGTCTTCCAGTTGGTCGATCATGGAGATCTGTTGCATTTCACAGTGCGCGAAGATGGACTGATTCGGCGCACGACTGAGTTGGCCGGCGTGCCGGCGGAGTCCGACTTGATTGTGCGCGCCGCCCGACTATTGCAAACGGCGGCAGTGGCAAAGTCCCCCCGCAAAGTGTTGGGCGCCGACATCGCGATTGACAAGCGCTTGCCCATGGGTGGCGGCCTGGGCGGTGGCTCGTCCGACGCTGCGACCACATTGATGGCTCTCAACCAGTTGTGGCAGGTGGGCATGACGCGGGCGGATTTAATGGCGTTGGGCCTGCAACTGGGCGCCGATGTACCGTTTTTTGTGTTCGGCCGGAATGCCTTTGCTGAAGGAATTGGCGAACAAATGGTGGCGGTCGACACGCCGTCAACCTGGTTTGTAGTCATTGAGCCGGGGGTAAGTGTACCCACTGCAATAATATTTTCTGCTCCGGAATTGACAAGGGACTCGAAACCGGTCAAAATATCGGACTTTTCCAGAGCTATAGCTGGCTTCGGAAAAAACGACCTGCAAGTCGTGGCAAGTAAGTTATTCCCGCCCATCGCCGAGGCCGTCAAATGGCTTGGTCAGTTTGGAGATGCGAGGATGACTGGTTCCGGTGCCTGCGTGTTCTGTGGATTTGAACAGGAAAGCAAAGCGGACGAGGTGCTAAGCATGGTGCCCTCGCACTGGAAAGCGTGGAAAGCCAAAAGCTTGGCTCGACACCCGTTGCGAGATTTGCAGAAGTCATAGTCAAAAATTGGTTTGACGTTGCATTGGACGCTAGACTTAGCGATAATGCGGCGGCAAACACCCGGTTGTGTAGGGGAATCGCCAAGTTGGTTAAGGCACTGGATTTTGATTCCAGCATTCCAAGGTTCGAATCCTTGTTCCCCTGCCATTAGATCAAGAAAAGCTCGAAGCATGATAAGCAAGCCGCCAACGCGAGACTAGACTAGTCGGGTATTGGCGGCTTTCAACCTTTTAAACGCTGCATCTAGGAATTTCCATGGCACTTGACAACCTGATGGTTTTTACCGGGAACGCAAATCCGGAACTGGCTGCAGGAGTTGTCAAACATCTCGGCATCCCGCTTGGAAAAGCATTTGTTTCAAAGTTCTCCGATGGTGAAGTGGTCGTTGAAATCAACGAAAACGTACGCGGCAAGGATGTATTTGTGCTGCAGTCGACCTGCGCGCCGACCAACGACAATCTGATGGAAGTGATGTTGATGGTCGATGCGCTCAAGCGCGCGTCGGCAGGCCGCATTACCGCAGCCATCCCCTATTTCGGCTATGCCCGTCAAGATCGGCGCCCGCGTTCGGCGCGGGTTGCCATTTCGGCAAAGGTTGTTGCCAACATGCTGCAGGAAGCGGGTGTTGAGCGGGTACTGATCATGGATTTGCACGCCGACCAAATCCAGGGGTTTTTCGATATCCCGGTTGACAACATTTACGCGTCGCCGATCCTGTTGACCGACCTGGTCAGCAAAAATTACGGCGACCTGCTGGTGGTGTCGCCCGATGTCGGCGGCGTGGTGCGCGCACGCGCCCTGGCCAAGCGCCTTAACTGCGACCTGGCAATCATCGACAAACGCCGTCCGAAAGCCAATGTGTCGGAAGTGATGAATATTATCGGCGAGGTCGAAGGTCGCAATTGCGTCATCATGGATGACATGGTTGACACGGCAGGCACGTTGACCAAGGCAGCGGAAGTATTGAAAGAACGCGGAGCGAGGAAAGTCGTCGCCTATTGTACGCATCCGGTTTTGTCGGGGCCGGCCATAGAACGCATCTCCAGTTCGCCATTGGACGAGTTGGTGGTAACTAACACGATCCCGCTGTCCGCCGCCGCCAAAGCATGCGACAAGATTCGCCAATTGTCTTGCGCCGCGTTGCTGGCCGAGACTTTCAAGCGCATCAGCAAGGGTGATTCGGTAATGTCGTTGTTTGCCGACTAAATATAATGCGGTAGAAAGAACGTTCCCCCTAAACCGGGGCAGGACGATGGCAAATAAGGCTTTTCTGTCATTGTCTGAAAATCGGGTGCGGCAGACGCCGCGCTCATTGTTAAATCCCCTGGTCGCGGGGGATTTTTATCGCAAGATCACATATCTTGCATTTATTGGAGCTTCAACATGAAAGTAATCGCATTTGCACGCAAAGAGCAGGGGTCCGGAGCGAGCCGCCGCCTGCGCATTGCTGGCCAAACACCTGGCATAATCTACGGCGGCACCAGCGCTCCGGTCAGCATCACGCTTGACCACAATGCGCTATATCACGCATTGAAAAAGGAAACGTTCCATTCGTCGATTCTCGACTTGGAAATCGATGGCAAAGCCGAACAAGTTCTGCTGCGCGACTTCCANNATCAATGCAGATATTTCACCAGCGGTGAAATTGCACGCCGGCATCATCAGCCACGTGCTGTCCGATCTCGACATCGCCTGCTTGCCGAAAGATTTGCCTGAGTTCGTCCAGGTCGACCTGTCCACCATCGACATCGGTCATTCGATCCACTTGTCCGACCTCAAGCTGCCTGAAGGCGTTACGGCAATGAGCCACGGCGGACAAGACAATGCGACCGTTGCCACTGCATCGATTCCGGCCGGTAAAGTTGAAGCCGAAGCTGAAGCCGCTGCAGCCGCCCCCGCCGCAACTCCTGCGGCAGCAGCTCCCGCACCAGCTGCCAAGAAGTAAATCAGCACTGTTCCGGTCTTCAGGCCGACCGCANNCCGTCACCTGTGGCGGGTTTTTTATTTCATGCTGTGATCAGCACCGAATTTGGCTGATCTACGCTGAGGCCCGCCACAGCGAGTTTCCCTAGGGATCAAGTGGATTCACCATACGCCGGTGCTTTCCACAACCCGATCCGGTTTCCAATCGCGTGACTCCCACGCGGCACCTGGAAATTGGGTCGTCCTCCAGGAGTCAGCATGGCCAAAATCAAACTCACCAAGTCCGCTATAGATGCGGCGCACCCCCAGGCGCAGTCCGTCGAACTGCGCGATACCCTGGTGCCCGGCTTCATGTGTAAGGTTACACCAGCAGGCCGCAAGGTGTTCATGCTCCAGTATCGGNNATCGGACCAATGCCGGGGAGCGGCGCAAGCCCGCCATCGGCCTGTACGGAGAGCTGACCGTGGAGCAGGCCCGCTCGCTGGCCCAGAACTGGCTGGCCGAGGTTCGCCGGGGCGGCGACCCCGGCGGCGACAAGGCCGAGGCGCGCAAGGCGCCGATCGTCAAGGAACTGTGCGGACGCTTCATGTCAGACTACTCCAGGGTCCGCAACAAGCCAAGCACGCAGAAAGGCTACCAGGGCAACATCGACCGCAACATCATCCCCATTCTGGGTCGCATGAAGGTCCAGGACGTCAAGCGCCCGGACGTGGCAATGATGATGAAGAAGCTGGAGCCCACGCCGATGGAGGCCAACCACACGCTCGCCGTCATGCGAAAGATGTTCAACATGGCCGAAATATGGGGCTTGCGGACCGATGGCACGAACCCGTGCCGGCACATCCCCCAATACCCTCAAGGCAAGACCACCCGGCTCATCACCGACCTGGAAATGGGCAAATTGTTCCGGCATCTGGACAAGGTAGAGGCCGAAGGCAGCGCGCCACCCATCGTCACACTGGCCATCCGCTTGCAGTTCGAGTTCGCGGCACGCCGCTCCGAAATCCTGTTGCTGGAGTGGACCTGGGTTGATCTGGAGAACCGGCGCGTGGCCTGGCCTGACAGCAAGACCGGCGGCATGTCCAAACCGATGAGCGAGGAAGCACACCGCCTGCTCTCGACGGTGCGTAGACACGAAGGCTCGCTCTA
>PKWO01000397.1 GCA_003132085.1 Oxalobacteraceae bacterium
GCTCGTCGTGGAACTGCTGCGCTACGCCGGAATGGACATCGTATTGGCCAATCACGGCAAGGAAGGCCTCGATATCCTGGCACGGGATGCGAACTTCGACGGCGTGCTGATGGATTGCCAGATGCCGGTAATGGACGGCTACACTGCCACGCGCGAGATACGCAGGAACCCGGCCTTCGCCAGGTTGCCGATTATCGCGATGACGGCAAATGCGATGGCAGGAGACCGTGATAAGGCGCTCGAAGCCGGCATGTCGGACCATATTGCGAAACCGCTCAACGTCGCTGCGATGTTCGCGACGCTGGCAAAATGGATCATTCCCGCGCATCCGATCGCCCAGGAAGTGCGGATCACGACCGCAGCCCAGGTTATCCCACCCGACCTGGCGAATTTGACCGGCATCGATGTCGCGTCAGGACTTGCGTCGACCATGCATAACGAGAAGCTCTATCGCAAGCTGCTTGTCAAGTTTTTCAGCGGTCAACGCGATTTCGCCGACATATTCAGCGCAGCCCGGCAGGACGTGGACGCGGCTGCCCAGGAACGTCTGGCGCATACACTGACCGGCGCCGCCGGCACCATCGGCGCCGCTCAGGTCCGCGAAGTCGCAGCCGAGTTGGAAGGCGCTTGCGCGGCGCACGCGCCGCAAGAAACAGTGGATAGGCTGCTGCTGAAAACGCTCGCGGTCCTGCAACCCGTTATAGCGGCATTGGCGACCCTTCAACCGGCCGGGACACGGGCGCCAATGGACGCCGGCGTCGTCGGCGCCGGCCTGCGGCCGTTGATCGACCGGCTGATGGGGCTTCTGGAAGAGAGTAATATGGCGGCGGGCGAAGCGGTGGAGGAGTTGGTGGAGATGGTTGCCGGCACGGCGCTGGAGGGGCCGGTCGGGATACTCAGCGAGGCGGTCGCGCGCTTTGACGTCGACGTTGCCATTATCGCGCTCAGGCGCATTGCGGAAAACGTAAGCGAGGAATGGGCGTGAAGGCGAACGTCAACCGATTCAAGCCGAGCAACGCGTCGATACTCGTGGTCGACGACACGCCGGGCAACTTGGCGCTGATGTTTGATCTGCTGAAGGATCTCTATACCGTCAAGGGAGCGAACAACGGCGAAAGCGCCATCAGGATTGCGCGCAGCGAACACCCGCCCGACCTGATCCTGCTCGATATCATGATGCCGGGGATGTCCGGTTACGATGTCTGCCGGGAACTCAAGGCCGATCCGGCCACGCACAATATCCCGATCATCTTTCTCACCGCGAAGAGCGACGCGGAGGACGAGAAAGCCGGCTTCGACCTGGGCGCGGTCGACTACATCACCAAGCCGGCCAGTCCGCCGGTTGTTCTCGCGCGCATCCGCACGCATCTGGAGAACAAGCTGGCGCGGGATTTTTTGCAGGACCAGAACGCGTTTCTCGAGAGCGAGGTAATCCGCCGCACCAGCCAGGTGGCGGCAGTCCAGGATGTAACGATCCTGGCGATGGCCTCGCTCGCGGAGACCCGCGACAACGAAACCGNNTCCGGCGCACGCAGTTCTACGTGATGGCCCTGGCAGAGAAGCTGAAAACGCACCCGCGCTTTGCTGCCTTCCTCACCGACAATAATATCGCCATGCTGTTCAAGTCGGCGCCGCTGCATGACATCGGCAAGATCGGCATCCCCGACCGCATCCTGCTGAAGCCCGGCCGCCTCGACCCGGACGAGTTCGAGATCATGAAGACGCATACTACGCTCGGACGCGACGCCATCGAACACGCCGAGAAGCAATTGGGCATGAAGGTCGAATTTCTGACCATGGCTAAGGAAATCGCCTATTCGCATCAGGAAAAGTGGGACGGCTCCGGCTATCCGGAAGGACTCGCGGGCGACAATATTCCTATTTCCGCCCGGCTGATGGCCTTAGCCGATGTGTACGATGCGCTGATCAGCCGCAGGGTTTACAAGGAAGGCATGTCGCACGAAAAGGCCATATCGATTATCGTCGAGAGCGCCGGCACACATTTTGATCCGGACATCGTCAATGCCTTCGTCGAGCTGCAGGACGAGTTCAGCGCGATCGCGCAACGCTATTCGGATTCCGATGAAGCGACTGTTTGATTGTAGGTAATGCAAATCAATTTTCTCCAGGCAAGCAAATCAAATTAACGCGCCAGAGATGGAACTTCTGCCGTTAGCGATCCCTCCAACCGTTACATCGCAAAATAGTCCTGTGATTGATTAATGAGTGGGAACATGTTTTGCGATCAACGTCGACATTTCGTTGACATCAGAAACCTTCCAGAAAGGAAGCACATCATGTTACAGCAAAATGAAATCAAGCAACGCTTTGGACGTATAGAACGCAATATCGAAGAGGCTGTCAACACTTGCCAGGCCGATACAAAATTGCCGCAGAAATTGAAGGACTGCGTGACGCAGTGGAAGCAACATGCGGCGAAAGCGAAATCGATTTTCGAGTCCCAAAACAACAAGGAGATTCTTCTCTGCGTCGACGATCTCGAAAAAATCGGAGAGCGCGCGGAAGTGGCGCTGCGCGACGTGGTGGGGGACGATAGCGAGATTAGAAATTTCGTCCACCACGCGCATACCGAACTTTCCGACCTCAGAAAGAAATTGCACTAAGCGCTGATTGCAACAAAACAGCCAGCAATATTTCAACCTCCGCGCAATTCCGCTAATGAGGCAGTGATTGGCGCCGGCTTGATTTTCCCGATATCCGCGGACCTATTTCAGCTACATGCGTTGCAAGCCATTTTCAATGGCCGCATGAAAGATATTGCACATGAGACAGTCCAAGCACGGTAAATTGGGAAACATCACGTCGGCGTCGGAACCCTTCACAGCGCTTTGCGAACTTGACGTGCATCACCTTTGGCGCGGCGACAGTCCGCACGAGATCTAGGCCGTGCAAGTTGTCGCCGACACCATCGAACAACGCGCCCTAGCGAAAGCCCGGGCCGGGAGCACGGCAGAGCGGGATTGCATCTCCCATCACTGCGGACTGATCTTCTGAATCAAGTTGTCCTGCTCGGCAGCCACATAGATGTTGCCCGAGTTGTCCACGGCCACGCCCATGGGACGGTCAATATAGGTGGCAAGCGTGGTCACCACCCCGGCCGAGGTAACTTTGCGGATCGATGCGTAGTAGAGGTCAGCTACGTAGATGTTGCCCAAGGCGTCCACTGCCAAGGCAACTGGATAGAGAATACTGGCTGCGGGGGCTGTGCCATTGCCGCCGGCAAGCGTAGTGACCACCCCTGCTGAAGTGATCTTGCGTATCAGGCGGTTGCCGGCGTCAGCCACATATACATTGCCCGAGTTGTCTACGGCCACGCCTTCCGGCCGGTTAAAGCTGGCTGCGGTTCCGATGCCATCTGCGCTGCCGCTGCTGCCGCTGCCGGCAAGCGTGGTGACCACCCCTGCGGAGGTGATCTTGCGGATCAGGTTGTTGCTGGAGTCAGCCACATATACATTGCCCGAGTTGTCTACGGCCACGCCTTCCGGCCAGTTAAAGCTGGCTGCGGTTCCGGTGCCATCTGCGCTGCCGCTGCTGCCGCTGCCAGCAAGCGTGGTGACCACCCCTGCGAAGGTGATCTTGCGGATCAGGTTGTTGCCGAGGTCAGCCACATAAACGTTGCCCGACATGTCCATGGCCACGCCGCTGGGATACCAAAAACTGGCTGCGGCGCCGGTGCCGTTCGTGCTGCCAATTCTGCCGCTGCCGGCAAGCGTGGTGACCAATCCTGCGGAAGTGATTTTGCGGATCAGGTTGTTGCTGCCGTCAGCGACATAGACGTTGCCTGAGACATCTACAACCATGCCGCGGGGGTCGCAAAAACTGGCTGCTGTTCCGACACCATCCCCGTATGAACCGCGGCAAGGGGCGCCACCGCCGGCAAGCGTGGTGAGCACCGCCATGGCTGGGTGGCACGACACCACGACATTCGAGATATTCGCATTGCCCATCGTTCCGGAGCTATTGCTCAGAGCGCATGCGTCGGTAAATCCCAATGGTTGGCTGACGATGCTCACATTGTATGAGGCGCCGGTGTGCAACCTGGTCGGAAACGCGATGCTGGTAGCGTTCGCCGGCACGGCAATCGTGTCGGTTCCGTCTGTCAGCACCAGCCCTTCGGCCGTCAGGTTGCTGACGTTTGCGGCAAGAGTGTGGAATTCAAGAGCGTCAATGGCACGGTTGACAATCAGTTGGTAGGCTATCGCGTCGGAAGTTGCGGTTACGCCGTCGAGCAGGTCACGAATAGTGGCGTTTGCGATATTGCCGCTGTAGGCGTTCAACGCGTTCTGGTTGGCCACCTGGTAAGTGAAATAGCCCGCCACGGCCAGGCGGTTAGCCACCAATTGTTCATCGCTACTGGTGCTTGGCTCCGCTGCCGCCGCCGCGATGATCGCCAATGCCGCCTGGGCCTGTGTCATCGTGTGGTTGACGATCAATCCGACCCAATAAATCAACCCGCCCGGGTCCGGCGTCCGGCCCAATACGTTGTTGTAGACGGCGGTAATGAATGCAGTTGGATCGCCCGTGCCGTATAAAGCTTGCGACTCGGCACTGTTTCCAAAGCTGTCCACCACCGCTTTGACAGCCGCATTGGTCGAATACGCGGCGTTCAGGCTTTGAATATCGGTCGGCGCATTATCGGCCAATAACACGCCTTCCCAGTACGCTAGTCCGGCCGGGTCCGCCGGCCGGCCGTAATAGGAAATGTAGAGTTCCTGCAGTGCGGTCGCGTAATCGGATTGGAAGTTTTTATCCGAGCGTTGCTGTTGCTTGGACTGGGAACTCGTCGACATGGTTGCCGAGGAAGTATCGTTGCCACCACATCCGATAAGCGCGCCGGCGCTGACAAGAGCGAGAATAACGGAGCGGCCGGTTCTGTGCATCGGTTGTCCAATAGGGAAAGATGGTGGGCCATTTCACCGCCGCGCCCGATAGTGCGGTTATCCATTCCGGTGACGAAGTGATTGGCTTATGCTAATTGACGTATGCTATCACATGAAAGTTGCCAAAAAGATCAGGCAGGCTCTCTCGAACCGCTCGCTACACTTATTCAGCGCCGCCTTAGTCTGCTGAAGCGCGGCGCAGATCCGGCCGCAGCATGACGAACGCCACGATCGCGAAAAAAGCCACGCATGCGGCCAGAATGAACGCGGCGGCCGGATGCAGGCGCCACAGCGCGCCGGCAATCAGCGAGGCAGGCAGGTAGATGATGCCGGTCACGAAGTTGTATACGCCGATCGCGGAGGCGCGGCGCTCCAGCTCTATGTCGGCGATGAACGCCTTGCTCTGCGCTTCGTCGACTGCATAGAACACCCCGTAGACAACGAACAGGACCACGATCTGCCATTGCGTGCTCGCGAATACGAAACCGACGCACATCAACAGATAGATCAGGTAGCTCAGCATGATGATTCGCGCCCGGCCCAATCGGTCGCCGAGTTTGCCGATCAACGGCGCGGCGGCGACGAACGAGATATTGAACAACGCGTAAAGCAACACGATCTCTTTGACGGTAAAACCGACGCTGTGCGCGCGCAACAGCAGGAAGCCGAAGCTGAAGTAAGCCAGCGAGAAGATGCCGGCCGTTACCAGGTAGCGCTTGAATTGAGGGCTCAAGGTTTTCCAGGTGTCGACCATATTTTCGCGCCGGTGCTGCTTCCCCGGCTGGTCCTTGACGAGGCTCAAGACGACGATGCTCAGCAGCGCCGGAACCAGCGCGACCCAAAACAAGATCCGAAACGTCGACTCCCCTTCCCCCAGCCACCACAGCAGACCGTATGCGACCAGCGGGCCGAGAATCGCGCCGGTCTTATCCAGCGCCTTGTGCACGCCGAACGAATAGCCGCGGTTCGCTTTGTCGGCCACCGCGGAAAGCCAGGCGTCGCGCGGCGGCCCCCGGAAGCCCTTCCCCAGCCGTTCAATGACGCGAAACGCCGAGAGGCCGGCGACGGAACTGGCGATCAGCAAAATGACCTTGGCCAGCGTGGAAAAACCGTATCCGGCCAGCGCGAAGACCTTGCGTTTTCCGGTCCGGTCCGACAACCAGCCGGCCAGGTAATTCAACGACGACGCGGAAAAGTCGGCGCAGCCTTCCACCACGCCCAGCAATGCGGCCGAGGCCCCGGCGATGGTCGTGAAGAAGATCGCAAAGACCGAAAAAATCATTTCCGAACTGAGATCGGTCAGCAAACTCACCAGCCCGAGCTTGATCACGTCAGGGTGCACGCCGAATTTCTGGTTCGCAGGCTCGGGGGAAATCCCGCCGTCGCTATCGGCGCTATCGGGTTTTGCGCTCATCATCGGTTCTTTCTACAATTAAAAGCGCGCTTTGCGCTGCGGATCGAGGTACAGCCATTTCTTGATCCCGGTATGGCCTTCGCGGTCGAAGCGCTGCCATTTTCCCTCCGGTTGCGCGAGGCGATCCGCAATCGCGTAGAGCACCATCGGATTCATGCCCATGCCGATATGGCTGGCGTGCACTTCAATGTTTTCGGACGAGCCGGATTCCCGTTCCTTGCTGCATTGCCATGCAACTACGCCGTCGGTGCGGCTGAAGATGGACGTGGTGGGCACCGGCGGCGTTGTTTTCAGCGCTGCCAACTGCGCATCGTCGATCAGGCGATGACCGCTGGCGAATTCGTAGACCCGCCAGGCATTGGTCGCCTTTGGGTGGCCGGTAAACGGCGTGCCGAGCGTAATGACGGATCGCACGTCGTCGGGCGCCATTTTGGCGATCTCCCGCGCATACACGCCGCCCAGACTCCAGCCGATCAAACTGACCGGTCTGCCATGTTCTGCGCGCAATTGCTTGACGCGCGCGATGCAAGCTTCCACCACGCCCGGCCGCGGCCCCAGATTGACCCCCTGCTCCCATGCGTACGCAGCGTAGCCCCAACTGCTCAGGAAGGCGCGCAAGACCACGGTGGTCAAATCGCCGGCAACCAGGCCCGGAAACACCAGCACCGGATGGCCGTCGCCGGCCGGCACGCTTCGCAGC
>PKWO01000475.1 GCA_003132085.1 Oxalobacteraceae bacterium
TAACTACGTTGCGAACCGTAGATAGAAGAATCTTTGCCGACGTCAGCCGTCACAGTCAGGTTGAAGTGGTCGACGTCAAAATCACCCCAGCCGGCAATAATGCTCGCCTTGTTGATTGCGCCGCCGCCGTCCTTGGTGCCGCTGGTAAAGCCGCTGACTTCCACACCCTGGAAATTTTTACGCAGAATGAAGTTGATCACGCCGCCGATAGCATCCGAGCCGTACACGCCTGAGGCGCCGTCTTTCAAGATTTCAACATGGTCCACTGCCGCCAATGGAATCTGGTTGACGTCCACAGCGCCGAAAGGGTCGGTGGCGTAAGTCGCGAGGCGACGGCCATTGACCAGCACCAGCGTCTTATTCGCGCCGAGGCCGCGCAAACTGGCGTTCGATTCGCCGTAAGTCGATGCACCGACGCCTTCGACAACGGTGCTGCCGCCGACGGCAGAATTTACAGTCACCGCACTGAGCAGCTGCTCAACCGAGGTGACGCCAAGCTTTTCGATGTCGCTGTGCGTGATCGTCTGCACCGGCAAAGCGCTTTCCGATTGGACGCGCTTGATCGAAGAGCCTGTGATCTCCACGCGTTGANNGCCTGTGATCTCCACGCGTTGAACTTGCGCGCCTGTGATCTCCACGCGTTGAACTTGCGCATCAGTGGAGGTCGCGGCTTCTTGGGCTTGCGCTGTGGCAAACATTCCCAAACCTACAACCAAGCCGCCCGAAAACATCAGTCGCAGCGAGCGAGATATTACCGTTTCTTTCATCATGTTGCCAAACTCCTTGGGTATATTTAGAGTAAATCTAATTTTTTTAAAAGTTGAACCTTGGGTTCATCAGTTGCCTTGTGAGCAATGAATCAAAAAAATATTTCTTTAGGTTTATTTTTTTGAAGGATGAATGGAAACATTCAAAATGGTGTCTGTCAATTAAGCTTTTACGAAAGTCACAAAAAAGCAACAGTTGTAACGACCTGTAACAGCAGTGGGGAAAGGTATATTAAGCAATGATCATGCCGGCAATACATAACGTTGATAATATGAAAATATTTATGCGTCACAGCAGGAAAATATTTGTTTGGAGACAGCCATCTGCGGTCGGCGAGGTGGGTGGCGCGCAGGGCGATATGCAAATCGTCAAAGCGATGAAAGGCGAGAGAATGCCGCAAATCAGACGTATTGAGCTCAGCATCATCCAGGAAGAGCAATCCAATTTCCGGCCGCCGAATTTGCGTCGGATTTCGCTCTGGGAGAATCGTAAATGCCGAGCAACAACATGGTGCGTCTCACCAAAACAATGAGCGCTGAATAAAATTTCGTTTTTTTGTGACGATTAACGATTGCCGATATGATGACGACGCAAAATGCATTCCTTCCGAAGAATCTACGGTATAGGTAGTGAGGTTGCGCAGTTTACAAGCGTTTGATAATGCGATCTTGACATCGTCTTGTCAAATGTTGGTGCAAGAAAATGCGGGGAAAAATTCTTGATTTTTTTCTTGCCTGAAGAAAAGCTTGCTGAAAGTTTGCGAATAGTCACGAGTTTCGGTCTTGAATCGTAGGGTGCCAGCCGCACCACCGTGAATTTTCTGACTGAAAAAGTCGCGCGAATTGGCTATCGCACTACAAAAAAGCCGCAGGAATTTCTCCCTCACAGTTTTCCGGGTTTCGATAAAAGCCAGCTTAACGATTTGTGTGTTCCTGACCATCGGGCAAATGCCGGAACAGCGGCAATCGGCTTTGTCGCGCCCGTCGTTCACGTTGCGTCTCGGTTTCGGCCTAAACATCAGTCGCAGGGGGATTATTGCGAGGCAGATTTAGTTTTGTTCTTCAGGTTTGTGCGCATTCAACTCCTCTACCAAAGCATTGTATTCCTTCTGCGCAACTTCGGCCGCATCGAATGCTTGGTTGGCCTTCGTTACGTCTGTGGATTGTTTTGCGAATGCCCTTTGTTCATCGACAAATTTGTCGATGCAGACTTTATAGGCGCCCACGCGCTTGTTGAAATATTTGATGACCATTTCGGACGCCTGGGAGTTCGGCAGGGCCGGTTTTTCACACGGATTCTTGGGGGCTTCTTCTGCTAGTGCATGGGCGGTCAGTGCGCTCGCTAACAAGGTAATAATTAAAGATTTCATAAATTCTCCTCAATGAAAAAAACCGCACGGATCACTCCGTGCGGCTTCTTGGCGTTTTGTCGAACCATGCGATTGACAAGATAACGTTCAATGCATGGAACTCAAGCAAAACAGCGCATCCTCAGCATGATTAGAAGCGGTAGTTTGCCCCGATGTTGACGAAACGCCCAACCGCGCCAACCTGATGCATGGACGGGTTGTATGGGAGGTTACCGCCGCCATACGTGTTCAAGTCAAGCGGAGGAGCTTGATTGAACAGGTTGGTGACGGCGCCGTGCACGGTCCAGTGCTTGTCGATCTTGTAGCTGGCCGACAAATCGGTATCCAGGAACGATTGCACTTTGCAATATTGCGAGTTTGTCGGTTGGCTGGCTGCACCAGGGAACCACGCAGCGAAATACCCGCCTTGTTGCACGCCATCGGCACAGGTGAGAACCGGTGTCCCGGCGTTCGACCCCGACGGATCGCTCAAATCAAAGCTGCTGATCCAGTTAAAGGTTGCCGCAACTTGCAACGGTCCTTTATCCCAAGTGATAGTCGCTTGGATACGATCTTTCGGGTTGCCGGTGTTGCCGCCGATGACAGCCGGGCCATGCGTACCTGCCAACTGATAAGCTGTACCGGCTTGCGTAAAGATATAGCTCATCGTATGCGACCAGTTCAACTCGGTCGTCAGGTTACCCATTTCGCCAAGCTTGAACTTGTAGCGGGTATCGAATTCCAGGCCGCTGACTTTGGTCGAATTGGCATTGACGAACTCGACTGGAATGTAAAGAATCGGACCGACAGCCGGCACGCAAGGGACGGTGCCACCGGCGCCGTTTGAACAGTCCGACGATACCGGAGCTCCACGCACCGCGCTATTGATATCACCGGTTCCAGCGACGATCTGATCCTTGATTTCAACCTGATAGAAATCAAGTGTCGAACTCCAACCCTTGATCGGCTCCAAAATCAGACCCAGTGTTTCGGACGTTGATTTTTCCGGATTGAGAACCGGATTGGCCGAGTTCAGGTAAACCACGTTGTAGTTACATGCTGCGACCACTGCGCCGGCAGCGGCAGGGCCGTTCGGGCAAAGTTTTGGATCGGCGCCGGTGCCAGCCGAATAGGCCTGACCTGCCTGACCGTTCTCGGCAGCGTTCGGTGCGCGGAATCCTTTGCCGTAGGTGCCACGCAGGCCGATCTCCTTGGTTGGCGTGAACTTGAATCCTACCGATGGCGTCGTCGAATTGCCTGCGTTGTTAAAATGGTCGTAGCGAATGTGACCGTCGAGTTCCAGGGATTTCAGGACAGGCGCATAGATTTCGGCATACAGGGATGCATCTGTCTGCGATCCTGAAACGTACGCGTTATTGCCACTCACGATACCTTGTGCAATCAGATCCGGCGCAGGCGCTTCCAGGTCGCGGCGAATGTACTCGCCGCCGGCACTGAAGCCGAGATCGCCGCCTGGCAATTGCGCAAGCGAACGGGATGCGTGGAATTCGGCAAATTCAAGCGTGGAAGTATCCGTGGCAGTGAGCGTCGGGTAAATCGCGGAGTTGTCGGCAGCGGAATTGCCTCCGGTGATCAAATATGGATTGGCTGCACGATTGAGCGCTGCATACAATGCCGGGACATTAGTGGCGCCGACGTCAGTTTGGACAGTCGAAACCTTGGTGTAACCGAGCGATGTATCGATATCCCAGGCGCCGAGCGTTCCCTTCAGGTCGCCAACCAGGCGATAAGACTTGGATTCAAATTGATCGTTTGCAATCGGTGCATCCAGATTGATGCCGCGTACCAAAGCTGGGACGCCGAGCGTATTGCCTGGATAGTTGCCAGGTACGGTAATCGCTGGAATCGTGGCGCCGACCAGATGCGGAATCACACCGGCAGATACCGCCACCAGCGGTGAAAAACTCGGTGGGAACACGGTCAAACCGTTTGCGGTGGAGCCTGCGCGATATTGTTCGCCCCTGCTATCGAACAATGAAGCCTTGATATCCAACTTCCAGTCGTCGGCCAGTTTCTTGTCGAAGCTGCCGATCAAGTTGATGTTTTGCGTCGACGGCTGGATTTCTGCGTGCGGGTTTATAAACGAGCAACCGCCTGCCTGCTGCAATGCATAAGTGCAGGTGCCGGTATACGCGGCATTCGGGGAAATGGGGTGCGCATAGAATACGCTGTTGGCAGCGCTATAGCCACCCGTCAGCGGAGTCAGAAAAACCGTTCCATAGGCAGGGGGAATCGCTCGTATCCCACCTTGATTCGTCGATGCGCCTGGCGTCTGGTTGTTGCCGCCGATCGATGTCTGATTCAAACAGGACCACAAACCGTCGCCCTGGCGTTGACTTTGGAGGATGTCGTCTTGATGTCGGTATTCCAAGCTAACGTAGGTATTATAGCCATCCGCATCGTAGTCGCCGATCCCGTGCGTCACAGTGGCGTGCGTCGTTGTGCCGCCTCCTTGGGTGGTCGAACCTGCTTCGGCCGATACGGTGGTGCCAATGAAGCTCTTCTTCAGAATGACGTTGACAACACCTGCCATCGCGTCGGAACCGTAGATCGCCGATGCGCCGTCCTTCAAGACTTCGATCCGCTCAACTGAATCGAATGGAATACTCGAAATGTCGACAAAGGAACGTTGGCCGTCGTCAGACAACGGGTATGGAGCCATCCGGTGACCGTCGATCAGAACCAGGGTCGCCGCTGTCGTCAAGCCGCGCAGCGAAATGCCACTGGCGCCGCCGGCGAATGCGCCCGGAAAGCCTGTGCTCAACGTGCCTTGACCGTTTGCCGTTATGTTTTGCAGCACTTGCGAAACGGTCGTGTATCCGGATTTTTTCAGGTCGTCAGCCGTAATGACTTGCACCGGGCTTGGCGTTTCGGCATCCACCCGGCGGATGTTCGAGCCGGTGATTTCAATGCGCTGGATCGGCTGTGCATCGCTGATCGCCTCCTGCGCCATCACAGGTGCAATGGACATCACAGAAAACGCCCCGCTGGCGATAACTTGCGCTATCGCAAGTGGCAATACTCTTAATTTAAAAGACATGCAGCACTCCTTGGGTATATTTAGAGTTAATCTAATTTTTTTGAAAGTTGAACCTTGGGTTCATCAGTTGCCTTGTGAGCAATAACTCAAAAAACTATTTCTTTGAAAATACTCTTTTGAAGAGTAGATGGAACCATTCAAAATGATGTCTGTCAATTAAGCCTTTACAAAAGTCACAAAAAAGCAACAGTTGTAACGATCTGTAACAGTAGTGGGGGAAGGCATGCAAAGCAATGATCATGCCGGCAATAAATAATGCTGACAATATGCCTATTTTTATGCGCCGCAGCACGAAAATATCTGTCGAGAGACGCCCCATCAGCGGTCGACATCGGTTATCGTTACGCCTTTTTCGAGCCTAGACTATCCGTCGAGGCCGACGCGGCTTGAACACCCATTGAGCCAATTGATGACTTGATATTTCAGTAAGAAATTTGCTCAACAGATATTGAATGCGGTGCAAGATTGTTGCTGTAGTGCACACATGGTCTATTTTGGTGCATTCGACGTTTCTGTGCGCCAAAATCAGCATTCTCCGGGTATGGCAAAGTTCTTGCTGGAGCCACAAGTCCGACAACGTATAAAAGGTGTCGCTAGATGTGGAATCCATGCNNTATTGCCATGTTGTTTTTGTCCGGCGTTGCCTATGCCGCGACCCCGGCCGACCCCGCCAAGGTGTTGCGCATACCGTTTGAAGCGCCCGACTCCGGTTTCGACGGCGTTTTGACCGTCAACTACTATTCCGGCAAAGTCAACGAGGCCATTTTCGAACGCTTGCTGACGTATGACTATATGCAGCGGCCAGCCAAGCTGGTTCCCGGCACGGCCGAAGCAATGCCGGAGATCAGCAACGGTGGCAAGACATTCACCTTTCATTTGCGGAAGGGAATCTATTTCACAGCCGATCCTGCCTTCAAGGGCAAACGCAGGGAATTGACTGCCGGCGATTATGCTTACACGTTCAAGCGCGTGCTAGATCCGCAAAACCGTTCGCCCATCAATAATTTTTTGGCCGGCAAAATCGTCGGCCTGGATGCATTGGCAAGCCAGGCCGGCAAGACCGGGCGCTTCGACTACGACGCACCGGTCGCCGGGCTGCAAACACCGGATCGGTACACGCTTCGCATTGAACTGAATGCCC
This sequence comes from Oxalobacteraceae bacterium, assembly GCA_003132085.1. Taxonomy (GTDB): domain Bacteria; phylum Pseudomonadota; class Gammaproteobacteria; order Burkholderiales; family Burkholderiaceae_D; genus PKWO01. The sequence goes on from PKWO01000475.1 coordinate 6,319, forward strand.
CCGACTATACCTTTTTGTATGTGATGGCCTTCCCCTCAGGTTTGGGTGCGGTTGCGCGGGAGGTGATTGAGGCTTATGGCCGACACACCGGCGAGCACCCGGTGGGTACCGGCGCCTATAGGCTGCAACGGTATGTTCCCGGCAGCCAAATCGTATTGGCGGCCAACCCGGATTACCGCGGATTTGCGTGGGACTTCAACGCTTCCGACGAGCCGGGCGACTTGCAGGGCGATATGCAAATCGTCAAGGCGATGAAAGGCAAGAGAATGCCGCAAATCGGACGCATTGAGATCAGCATCATCCCGGAAGAGCAATCGCGCTGGCTGGCGTTCGCCGACAAGCAGATCGATCTCGATTTCCTGCCGCAGTTGGCGGCGCCGAATGTGATGAGCGGCGACAAACTCAAGCCGGAATATGCACAACAGCGCATACATTTGTATCGGGCGATCGAGCCCGGAATCACTTTTACGATTTTCAATATGACCGACCCGATAGTGGGGGGCTACAGCGACGACAAAAACGCCCTGCGTCGCGCGATTGCCATGGCATACAACACGCAGGCAGAGATCGACTTGATCCGCAATGGGCAAGCGGTTCGATCGGAAATGCTGATACCGCCGGGGGTGGAAGGCTTCGATCCGCACTACCGCAGCAGCATCGCTTACGACCCCGCCCTGGCGAATAAATTGCTGGACCACTTCGGCTACCGGCGAGACGCAGACGGATACCGGACCATGCCGGACGGCAAGCCGTTGATATTGCAGATACACCGCGAAGCGGATGTCATTTATACCGAAATGGCCGAACTCTGGAAACGCGGCCTTGACCAGATCGGCGTTCGGGCTGAATACCCTGTCAGTAATTTTCAAGACAATCAGAAGGCGGCGGTCGAGTGCAAGTTGATGATGTGGGGAGCTGCCTGGTACGCCGATTATCCGGATGGCGAAAATTTTCTGCAGCAACTGTATGGGCCGAATGCCCGTCAGGGCAATTACGCCTGCTATCAATCGGCGGCATTTGATGCACTCTACAACAAAGCCAAGGCTCTGCCGCCGAGCCCGGAACGCAGGCAATTATATTCTCAAATGAATCGTCAAATGGAGGCGGATACCCCGTGGCTGGTCAATACCACCAGAGTACGCAATTGGGTCTCTCAGCCATGGGTGATGGGGTTCAAGAAAAATCCGATTTTGAATGCAGAGTGGCAATACCTGGACGTGGAAAAGCATTAACGCGTTGCGAGCTGAATAATGTTGGGCTTGGCAGCCCAACCTGCTCAGGGGGCGCCACACAAGAAAAACGTTGGACGGCAATGATTTGCGCTTAGGAGAAAGCAGAATAATGAAGTCTATATCATGGTTGCGCCGGCTATTGGCGACTGCGGCGCTTGGCGCATTGCTGCTGCAGTCGTCGTTTGCAGAACGGACCACCGACCCCGACAAGGTCTTGCGTTACGTGTTTATTGCCGCTGAAGCCGGTTTCGATCCGGCCATTGGGCGCGATCTGTATTCGGCGCATGTGACGCAGTCGGTGTTCGAAACGCTATACACCTACGATTATCTGGCCCGGCCGGCCAAGCTGATACCGCTGACGGCGGCGGCGATGCCGGAAGTTAGCGCAGACGGGAAAACCTACACGATCCGATTGAAGAAAGGCATTTATTTCCAGGCCGACCCGGCCTTCCATGGCAAGCCGCGCGAGTTGACGATGGCCGACTATGTCTATTCATATAAGCGACTCATGGATCCGAAGCTCAGTTCACCGCATACCTGGCTGTGGGAGGGCAAGGTGGAAGGGCTGGACGAGTTCGTCGAGCAGGCCAAGAAGACCGGCCACTTCGATATTGACCGCAAGGTGTCGGGATTTGAGTTGGTCGACCGGTATACGTTGCGCATCCATTTGACGCATCCCGATTTCAATCTCGGCATGATCATGGCGCATGAGCCGAACAGTGCGGTGGCCCGCGAAGTGATCGAAAAGTACCGGGACGCGCAGGGGCAGGTGATGGCGAATCCGGTGGGAACCGGCCCGTATAAACTGACCGAATGGGTGCGCGGCTCGCGTATCGTGCTGGAAGCCAATCCGGACTTTCGCGGCAGCATTTGGGACTTCCAGGCTAGCGACGACCCCGAGGACCAGAAAATCGTCGCCCAGTTGAAGGGCAAGCGCATGCCGCAGATCGGCCGCATCGAAATCAGCGTCATGCTGGAAGACCAGACGCGCTTGCTGGCATTTCAGAATGACGAGGTCGATTTGTTCCAGTTGATGGGGCCGCTGGCGCCGCAGTTGCTGCGTGGCGGCAAGCTCAAGCCGGAATTTGTCGCGAAGGGCGTGCAGTTGTCGCGCATCGTCGACCCTGAAATCAGTTACTACTATTGGAACATGGAAGACCCGGTAGTGGGCGGATTGAGCAAGGAAAAGATTGCGTTGCGGCGCGCGATTGCGATCGCACATAATGTCAACGAAGAAATCCAGGTCGTCTGGAACGGTGACGCGGTGGCGCTGGAATATCCGATTCCGCCCGGCGTCGTCGGCTACGATCCGCAATACAAAAGCAGCCTGCAGTATGATCCGGCTGCGGCGAATGCGCTGCTCGATAAATTCGGCTACAAAATCGGCGCCGACGGCTGGCGCACGCAGCCGGACGGCAAGCCGCTGGTGATCAAATACACGGCGCGCAACGATTCCAACGGTCAACAGCAATCGGAAATGTGGAAGAAGACCTACGATTTGATCCATATCCACATGGATGGCGAACGCCGTCCGTTTCCGGACATCTTGCAGGCGGAGAAAGATTGCCAGTTGCAGACGCGCACCGCGCCTTGGTACGCCGACTACCCGGACGGCGATAACTTCATGCAGTTGTTTTACGGCCCGAATGTCCACCAGAACAATAACGGCTGCTCCAAAATCCCGGAATTCGATGCCCTTTACGCGCAATCGCAGAAACTGCCGGCCGGCCCGGAACGCGATTTGCTGTACCACAAGATGACCCGTATTCTGGAAGTGAATACGGCAGTGCGGATCGGCTATGCGCGCTACCGCAATATGATCGCGCAGCCACGCGTAATCGGTTTCAAGAAGCATCCCATTTTGCATTGCGAGTGGATGTATTTCGACATTGAAAAACGCAAGTAGGCCTCAAATAGGCCCGCTTGTATGATTGATCCGATTGATTGATTGATTTCATTCATGAAATTTTCGTAAGGTGCAACCATGACAGCCTATATTTTGCGTCGCCTGTGGCAAATGGTGCCGACCATGCTGGGAGTCATTATCCTGGTGTTCATGCTGTTCAACTGGGTCGGCGGCGACCCCGCTTATATTCTGGCCGGCAAAATGTCGACCATGGAACAGATCAATAATATTCGGCACCAGCTTGGCATCGATCAGCCGTATTACGTGCAATTGTGGATTTTCATTCAGCAAATCGTCACGTTCGACTTTGGCGCCAGTTGGAGCACCGGCGAGACGGTTGCCCATGTGATCCTGACGCGCATCGGCCCGTCGCTGACGGTGCTGATTCCGCTGACGATTCTGGAAACATTCATTGCGATCGCGCTGGCATTGGGAATTGCGTTTGTGCGCGGTTCCTTGACCGATCGCATGGTGATGGTTGCCTGCACGGTCGGCATGTCGATCAGCATTTTGGTGTATATCATCGTGTTCCAGTATTGGTTCGCTTACAAATGGGGCATTTTCCCGGTGCAGGGCTGGGGCGACAGTTTTGCCGAAAACCTGTTCCGCTATTCGCTGCTGCCGATCCTGATCGGGCTGGCAGTCAGCGTCGCGCCCACCTTGCGGCTGTTCCGTACCTTCGTGCTGGACGAAGTGAATCAGGATTACGTGCGGACCGCGCGCGCCAAAGGGCTATCCGAGCGCCGCATCGTCTGGGTGCATGTGCTGCGCAATGCGGCGATTCCGATCATTACCTATGTGATCTCGAACCTGCCAGGCTTGCTGATCGGCGTGTTCCTGCTGGAGCGGTTCTTTGGCATTCCCGGCATCGGCCGCGAAGTGATCCTGGCGGTTGAACGCAGCGATTTTCCGGTGATCAAGGCGATTACCGTATACGTCGCCGCCGCCACCATGATCGTCAACTTGTTGACCGACCTGATATACCAGGCGGTCGATCCACGCGTGCAACTGAAGTAGGAACGGGACGATGACAAACA
>PKWO01000208.1 GCA_003132085.1 Oxalobacteraceae bacterium
AAAAGAAGTAAGAAAGGAGCATAAACATGCCAAGGTTCGGATCGCCCTTTTCAGGGTTAGCAAACGACAGGAAGCTCACGGATGTAGTCCTACACTTTGCCACTGATTCAGTACGGCGTTTTCAATCCATAACGTCAGGCTGCCACGTCGACGTAATCCGGCTTCATATTCCTGCCAGTTTTACACCTTGAACGACATCTTCGGGATATGATGACGGCGGTCGGCATTGTGCTTGTTTGGTATCGGCTGGGCTCATTAAAAATCGAGGCCGCATCGTACCATCTGCCATTTCTCGAGTCCAAAGTGCATCGACGCCCTAATTTTACCTTTTCGAGGATATGCGGAGTTCATGAATATGAGCAGTCATGAACGAAGTATGCCAAGAACATAGGCCATTCGGCTCCAGTCACTCCGCATATTTTTTGCTGCTTTTCAAGTGAGGGCTTAGCCACGAATCACAATCTCTATGTCAGAAGGCATTACGCCGAAGCTTAAGGCTAACCCTGCCTTGGCTTGTGCGATCGTTAACGACTGCGGCTTGTCTGCGTCCGGTGCAGCAGGCTGTTGTACTGGCATCGGCTGGAAGTGTAGGGTCGTGACATCGATGCCAAATTCTTCCAAATCTCCATAGAACACCGGATTTCGGTGACCCGGCCATTTGTCGGCCAGGTCTATTTCTGCGTACTCGCTGAACACCAGTTTTTTCCGAGTCCTGTCATTGCCGGGATCTGGCGCGGTTGTGCCGGCCAGCTTCCCGACCAGGAAAGCCGTGTGATGCGGTGCCGAGAGTTGCCTGGGGTCGAAGTAGTCTTGCTTGTGGTTTTGAATGCAAACCACGTATTCGCAGTCCTTGGCACGGTTGGCGTCGATTGCCCAAGCCTGCGACCCACCTTCGGCCAGCATTGTTTCGATTCCACGGCCGGTTAGTACAAAGATAGCCATATGTTTGCCGATAGTTTTCATATTTTCCCCATTAATTATCGTTGGTATATTCATATTCTACAATAAACTATCGATAGTTTCAAGGTAAGTTATGGTAAATGGTAATGGTAACTATATATAGTTTTATCTTCGCACCGGACATTGCAGCTTATCGGCTTTGACCGCCAAATGCCTCCTTATACGCCACGTAGCGAGGCAATCAGTTTGTCGGGCGCACGGAACCGTCCGCGTTTAAGCGACAGCGGAACCACCGCACTCATTGCCTCCAACTTCTCCGTCGGATCGGCACGGAGATAGATTTCGGTTGTTTGAATGTCCCCATGCCCAAGCCAAAGTGAGACTTTGCGAATGTCGTCCGTTGCTTGCAACACCACCATGGCCGCAGTGTGCCGAAGGACATGGGGCGAAATCCGTTTGGTGGCAAGGGATGCGCAATGTTTCGCCGCTACTTCCATCTGCCTGTCGAGCACATACTCAAAGCCCGACCTGGTCATGGGTTCTCCGCGCGCATTCAAAAAGAGTTCCCTGGCATTCGATTGCCCCCGCACGGCGACCCAAGCACGCAGGTCGGCAATTGCCTGTTTCCAAAGCGGCAATAGCCGTTCCCGACGCCCTTTACCGAAAATGCGCACATTGGGTGATGGTTGCCACTCCAACGCCGCCAACGGGAGATTGACCAGTTCGGAAACGCGCAGGCCTGCCGAGAAGCAGAGATGGAGCATGGCTCGATCACGGATACCGTCGCGATGTTTCAGATCCGGCGCGTTGAGCAGCGCCTGCATTTCTTCCAGCGTTAAATAGTTGATCAACCGTGTATCAGTTCGCTTTGCGGGAATGGCTAAAATGCGCCGGCTTTGCTCCAAGATCGCCGGTACTCGGTGCTCCATGAATCGCATGAACGACTTGATTGCCACAAGCCTGGCATTGCGCGTTCGTGGGCTGTTGCCGCGCTTCGTTTCTAGATATTGCAAGAAATCCATCAGCAAAGGAGCATCAAGCTGTTCAAGGTGGAGCGCAGATGGAGTAACGTGCAGTCGCTCGGCGGCAAACTGAAACAACAGTTGAAACGCATAGGCATAGCTGTCGCAAGTATGCTCGCTGGCGGCACGCTGCAGCGGCAATCGTTCTTGCAGGAAGGCAGTGATATGTGGGGCAATCGGAGTCATGGTGTGTTCTCCTCAACAAAATGTTCACAAGCGTGAACGATATGATCCATTAAAGCTGGCGAACTTTCCAAATACCAAAACGTACTAGCAGGACTGGCATGACCTAAATACGTCATCAACGCGAGGGTGTGACTACCGACTTGATCGCGGCGATCCGGACCAGCCACGAGGGAATTTGATGCAAAGGAATGGCGAAAATCGATTATTCGTGGCCGTGGCAGACCGGGTTGGCGTGGTAGACCTGCAAGCGTCAGCAACTGCTTGAATGTGTCGTATACAGCTTGACGGCATATTCGCCGGCGCCATCGCGAGACAAATATATGGTCGTCGGTAGTGGCGAGTTTACCGCGTTCGCCAAGATATTCTTCCAGTGCCGCTTGGGTGGTTGAATGGAGCGGAACTATCCGACTCTTACCGAATTTCGTTTCTCGAATCAGCAGTCCATCGGCCAGGACGTCTTTGAAACACAAATCCAGTGCCTCAGATATCCGTAGTCCAGTAGACGCCAGCAAGCCAATCAAGGTGCGGTACATCAAAGGACGAAACGGACCGGCAGGTCCAAGTTGTGCGGTCGCATCCATTAACGCCCGAACCTCGGCATCGGTATAGATGTAGGATATTGGCCGATGGCGTCGAAAGCAAAATACATCCTGTGGCGGAACATCGTGACGGCTGTCGGCCGCATGGCTAAAGCGGGCGAAGCGAATAACAATGTTCAAGCGGGTGGCGCGTTGCGATTCGGTGCGAGCTTGCCTGGCCCAGCCAATGGCGGATTCGGTCGCGACATGCGTATCGCCTTGGGCAGTGGCAAAATGGGCGAAGTGATGCAAATAAAACGAATCGTCCTTGAGCTTAAAGCCCGCCGCCCGACGAACTGCCAAATAGGTATCAACAGCATCGTTTAGCATGATGGTTCTCCCGGCCATGGGCGAATGACCTGATGCAACAAGCGCATGTCAACTTTCGCGTAATGAGCCGTGGTATCAAGGCAGCGGTGGCGCAGCACCTCGCCGATCACCTGAAGCGACGCGCCTTGACGCAACATGCCAGTAGCGGCGGAATGGCGCAGGACGTGGGCACCGAACGATGGCGCATTGATTCCAGCGCGTCGTATTGCATGGGCGGCGACTTGCTTGACAACATAGCGAGTGATCGGTACCCAAGGAGCAATGGCGGTGATGAAAATACGATTCGTTTCAACCGACGGACGAACAAATTCAAGATATTTCAATACGGCGTCGCCGACTTCCTGCGGCAAAGGCAGTTTCGCTTCTCGCCGACTCTTACCAATGACGGAAAATGTGCCCGCAGACCAATCGATATCAGAAAGCGCCAACTCTGCGACTTCACTAGCGCGCAGGCCCAATCGAGCGAGCAGCAATAGGATTGCTTTGTCGCGGATGCCGGTCGGCGTTATGTCATCAGTACCGACAAGAACACGGTCAACATCTTCGACGGACAAATAGCGAGGCAACCTTGCGAGCGGCCATTCGGCGAGTGCCGGAATCGCTGCCTCGATACCTGGCTGACATCGTCCCGTCGCTATCAAAAAGCGGATGAACATTCGAATTGCCGTCACGCGTTTCTTGGCAAGTTCATGACTGCGCCCCTTGGCATAGTTCAGTATGGAGGAATACAGTGCGGCCGCCGTGTACTGTTCGGGATATTCGCCGAGCGTTTTTAGCAAATCAACGATATGTAGTTGGTAATTGCGTAGCGTTGCAGGCCGCACCCCGCGATGGGCTTGCATCCATTGTTCAAATTGGCGGAAAATTTCCGGCTGTGTCGCCTGTGGCGGTGCCGCAGCGCCGGCGATCTTATGATGAAGCTGCAGAAACTTGACGAAGCGTAGCGCGCCTCGGTAGGATGCCGAGTGCTGGCCTTTTGCGTAGTGTAGTCGTCCAAGTTCAGCGAGGTGGTCACGAAAATGATTGCACGCGTCGTCTGGGCAAGAAGTCAGGTTACCGTAGGTAGTATCAGCCCAATCAGCAAACTGAACGATACCAGGAAGAAATTGACATATGACTTCTTCGTGAAAGCCGCCCTTTGCTAACCAGTCAGCGAATTCGTCCAAATACGGTCCGGCGGAACTGGCGTAGTAAGTTGTACGAGTAGTCTGGCGTTTGAAATAAGTCGCAAGCATACTATCCTCCTTCAATTGAGTGAATGAAGGGCGGCGATAATATGCGGATCAAATCAATGGATCGGGTAGCGCAAGTGTGTTGATTTTACGCGGTTACAGCCGTCCGATTGACAGCATACTCCGCATATTCATGAACTCCGCATATCCCAAAA
>PKWO01000384.1 GCA_003132085.1 Oxalobacteraceae bacterium
GCGCGTTCTGGTCGCAAATGCAGGGCGGGGTCGACATCTGGCAGGATGTTGGGAACGGCGTCATCAAGAGCGTGGTGTTCGGATTTGCCGTAACATTCATAGCATTGTTCCAGGGATATGAGGCGCAGCCGACCCCTGAAGGCGTGGCGCGAGCGACGACGCGCACCGTGGTTATTGCATCGCTGACCGTGCTCGGGCTAGACTTCCTGCTGACTGCGTTGATGTTCAACTGACAATGTAGCGGCAAACGATAAGGGCATGGCATGAAATAATTTCCCGATGTGGAAAATTATTTCGCACCGTAACCGTATTTTTCGCTTTTTCAGATGAAAAAGCTGTGTTGTCCCCAATTTAAGGTATCCGGTTATGCAACGAAAATCATTGGACTTGTGGGTGGGTTTATTCGTATTCCTCGGCGCTGCCGCCTTGTTTTTCCTGGCGATGAAAGCTGGCAACCTGAGTTCTTTCTCGTTTGGGCATGTCTATCCGGTGCTGGCCAAGTTTGACAACATCGGCGGTCTCAAACCGCAGGCGCCGGTCAAAAGCGCCGGCGTCGTCGTCGGCCGGGTGGGAGAAGTCACGTTTGACGATAAGACTTTCCAAGCGGTGGTCACCTTGAATCTCGATAGCCGCTACCAATTCCCCAAGGATTCGTCGGTCAAGATACTTACCTCCGGCCTGTTGGGAGAGCAATATATCGGCATGACGCCGGGTGGCGACACCCACAATCTAACGGCTGGCGACAAAATTACCATGACGCAGTCGGCGGTAGTGCTGGAAGACCTGATAAGCCAATTTCTGTACAGCAAAGCGGCTGAGGGAAAGGATAGCGGCAAGTAAATGCGCATATTTCGATTCGGAGTACTGGTACTGACGCTTGGACTGGCTGGTTGTGCCACCAATCCCCGCGACCCGTTGGAGCCCTATAACCGCGCGATGTTCGGCTTCAATGACAAAGTCGACCAGATCGTGCTGAAGCCGGCGGCCACAGCCTATCGCGCTGCGCTGCCTTCGTTCGTGCAAACCGGTGTCGGCAATTTCTTTGACAATCTCGGCGATATTTGGACTGGAATTAATAATGTGCTGCAAGGCAAGGTGCGTAACGGTTTGTCCGATTTCACGCGCTTCGGTGTTAACAGTACGTTCGGCATCGGCGGGTTGTGGGATGTCGGCTCGGCGATAGGCCTTCCCAAACACAACAAAGATTTTGGGCAAACCCTGGGTTGGTGGGGCGTCAAATCCGGCCCGTATATTGTATTGCCGGTGCTCGGGTCATCCACCTTGCGCGACAGCCTGGCGCTTCCGCTCGATTTCGCCGGCGACCCGTGGGCCTACAAATATCCGGTCAGGCAACGCAATGAGGGCATCGTGCTGCGGATAGTCGACAAGCGGGCCAGTTTACTGGATGCGTCCAAATTGCTCGAAGAGGCCGCGCTGGATCGCTATGAATTTGTGCGGGATGCGTACCTGCAACGTCGCGAGAGCAGGATTCGCGATGACGATCAGCAAAAGCGCACGCCAGGCGACTCCGCCAAGCCCGCATTGCAAGATGGCGCCAGCCCGAACGACGGTGTGAAAGTACCGCCTGCGCCGGTATCGGAACAGCAGCAACAGGCGCCGGCGACGGGTGCCGCAGGCATAACGCCGCCACCCTTGTCATCCGAACCGGCGGCGAGTTCGTTAGTTCGTTAGTCCGTTGGCTTGTTAACCGCTGCATCAGAGTAATTTGTTTAGACAACTTGGAATAATATGAAAATCTTCAAAAGAATGCTCGCACTGGCTATCACGCTGGGCGTTGCCGGCTTTATCAACATAGCTGCAGCCGAAGAAGCGCCGGACGTGCTGGTTAAGCGTATCAGTCTGGAGGTGCTGGATGCGGCCAAGGCCGACAAGGAAATTCAAAGCGGCAATCAAAAACACGTGTCGGAGCTGGTGGAGGCTAAAATCTTGCCTTACGTCGATTTTCAGCGCATGACTTCGCTGGCAGCCGGGCGGTTTTGGCGCGACGCCACTCCCGACCAGCAAAAGCAGCTGATCAGTGAATTCCGCAGCCTGCTGGTATTTACCTATTCAGGTGCGATTTCGTCGATCAAGGATCAAAAGTTGCAATTTCAGCCTTTGAGGGCCGACCCAGGTGCAACAGACGGTGTGGAAGTGCGTTCGCAAGTGCTGCAAACACGCGGCGAGACAATCCAGCTTAACTACCGGCTTGAAAAAACCGCGACCGGCTGGAAAATTTATGACATGAACATACTGGGCGCCTGGCTGATTGAAACCTACAAAGGCAATTTTGCAACCGAAATCGGTAAAGGCGGGATCGATGGCTTGATCAAGGCCCTGGCGGACAAGAACAAGAAACTGAATGACAACGCAACCAAAACGGCAAAGTCATCCTGATGTTCCAGCCGACACTCACTCTAACNNGATGTTCCAGCCGACACTCACGCTAACGGTCGACAACGCCAACATTGCGCTGGACGAAGGTTTACGCGCGATTGAAGGTGGCCAGACCGAGATCGACCTGGCCCAATTGACGGTCGTCGATTCCGCGGGGGTTGCCACGCTGCTGGCCTGGCAACGTGCCGCACATGCCCAACATCGGACGTTGCACTTTCAGAATTTGCCAGCCAGTATGCGAAGCCTGGCGGAATTGTATGGCGTGTCTGATTTGCTGTATTCCGCAAGCGGCGGTGCTTTGGACCACGCATAGTCCGTCTGTCCGGCCAAAAATCCAATATAATCAACAACTTTCGCCTTGGGAATTGGTTGCCTGTTGCGCCGATCTGCGGAAAATTTTGCATAAAGTGCGTCTTAAGCCACTATGGCTGCTATCCAGATTACCAATGTTGAAAAGCGTTATAAGTCGCTGCGTGCGCTAGATGGCGTTTCGCTAACCGTCGAACAAGGTGAATTCTTTGGTTTGCTGGGGCCTAATGGGGCAGGCAAGACGACGTTGATTTCCATTATTGCAGGGCTCAATCGCGCCGATTCCGGAACGGTTTCCGTGCATGGCTACGATGTTGTGCGCGACTATCGCCAGGCGCGCATGCGGCTGGGAGTGGTGCCGCAAGAACTGGTATTCGACCCGTTTTTTTCGGTGCGCGAAACCCTGCGCATGCAGTCCGGTTATTTCGGCGTCAAAAATAACGACAAGTGGATTGATGAGGTGATGCACAACCTCGACCTGACCAGCAAGGCTGACGTCAACATGCGTGCTTTGTCGGGGGGCATGAAGCGGCGCGTGCTGGTGGCCCAAGCGCTGGTTCACAAGCCGCCGGTTATTGTGCTGGACGAGCCGACCGCAGGGGTCGATGTCGAGTTGCGACAAACGCTGTGGAAATTCGTCGCCCGTCTCAATCGCGAAGGTCATACAGTAGTATTGACTACGCACTATCTGGAAGAAGCCCAGGCGCTATGCAACCGCATCGCGATGCTGAAGGCTGGTAAAGTGGTGGCGCTGGATTCCACCTCGGCGCTGATCAAGCGCATCTCCGGTTCGCAATTGGTCGTCGATTTGGGGCGGGGGAAGTTGCCGGACGGATTGCAGNNCGACGAGTTGCTGTCGGGCAGCCGCTACACGTTGCGCGTCACCGAGTATTCAGAAGTGGAGCCGATCCTGCGCGCATTGCGCGAGGCCGGCGCATCCATAGAGGATATGCAATTGAAGCAAGCTGATTTGGAAGATGTGTTCATTCAGATCATGGAAGGCGAAAAATGATCGGGTTTCAAACCTTGCTCTATAAAGAGGTGTTGCGCTTCTGGAAAGTGGCGATGCAGACTATCACTGCCCCTATCCTGACTGCCATGTTGTATCTGCTGATTTTCGGCCATGTGC
>PKWO01000098.1 GCA_003132085.1 Oxalobacteraceae bacterium
ACCGCACCATTTTGTTGCAACAGACGATGGCCGATCAAACGATGGCGTACATGGGGTATGTCGAGGCGGGCAGCGAACGCGCCGATCAACCGTCGCACATGGTTGGAAACGGCAACACCGGCGAGCCGGAATTTGTGACGCTTCAAATGCCGCCAGCAGGCGGCTTGCTTTTGTGTTCCGACGGGTTTCACGAAGCCATTCAAAAGCCCGCGCTTGTCAGCCATCTGCGCACACTGATCGATATGCTCCGGCAACACGGCGCTGCTTATTTGGCGCACTGGTGCGATTGTCTGGTTCGGCAGGCGCAGGAAGAAGGGACCGACGACGACGTGTCCGTGGTCGTACTTGGAAAATTAGCGTGATGAAAATATTTAGTTGACGTAAAATACATTTTATAGTTTAACTATCAATCTGCGCTCTTCGGTACGCCCTTCAAAATATTGCCAGGGGGAATCATGTCTAGTCAAACAAGCCGCCCCGACTGGCTAGTCATTCAAAACCAATTTCGCGAATACATCGCCGCCTACCAGGCGGGCGACCTCAAACCCGATTGTCGCGACAGGCTTTTCTCATCCATCTATCACGCCGTTGAGTATTTATCCATTGTTCGCTATCGGCAATACGCCGGTCACGGCACCATGCAAACAGCGTTGGCGTTGGATGGCGTCCAAAACCTGTTTTGGAAAATCGACCGCGAAAATTCACCGGAACCGGGCTTCGATCGGCCGGCAGGGCAACCGGCCGACGCCGACCAAGGCGAGCTCCGGCGAGCGAAAAGACAGAGGACATTCACCAGCCTAGTGACGGAAGAATATCGGGACGAAGCGCCGCTCGGCAACTTCTTGTCGAAGGTCGTCGGCAATGCGTTGAGAGATTGGTTTCGTGAGCAGAATCGAAATAGAAAATTAAATCTGCAGTTGAACGACGACATGTTCAAGGAAATTTTTGAAATCGGCATTTCCGATATTCCGGCAACATCCATGCATCTTGCATGGGGAGTCGGCAGTCATCCGCCCAGCCCAGAAGAGCAGACCGAAATCAACGAATTAAAGAAAATCATTGCGACCCTTTGCGAGAGAGATCAACAACTGATCGATCTCTATTATTTTCAGCAGATGACAACGGCGGAAATTTCGGAACTGACCGGCGTCAACCAAAGTACCTTGCGCACGCAGATAAGCAGAGCTCTTCAGGCGGTGCGCGACGTATTGTCCAAACAATGAATGAAGTTGGAGCACGAATATGTCGATGTTAGCAGAATCGCTATCGGATGAAGCGCGTTACGCCGAGCTGGTTAAGATGTTGCGGCCGGACTATCCTTTCACGCATGTCGGCTATCACTTCGGCGCAGAGGCGGAACCTACTTCGCGCACGATGCGTGTGGTGCGGGACGGAAAGAATCTTATAAAAAAAGAATACCTGGGACAACTGAGCGAAAAAACAGAACATGAAATCGGGTTGCTGATGGCTGTTGCCCGGAAGGGACTCCAGCATACCGCTTCATTCAAGACAGTGCATGCAAAGACCTGCAACCTGAGCGGGGACACGGCTCCAACACTAGAGCTTCTGATGAGCAATTATGGGCTCGATCTGGAAGACTGGTCTTTTTTGTTGCGCAAAGGCGGCTTTGAGTTTTGGGGCTCGCCTTATTTTCACCTGGCGATTTGGGACTATGTATTGTCGGCAATGAAGGAACTTCATCAAGCTAATTTAGTACAGGTGGATGTCAAATCGGATAATATTTGCGTCGCTCTTCCTAAGTTCACCGATGCCGCCTCTCCAGATGCCTCCGGTCGGATTGCGTTGAAATTCAACTTGAAAGAATTGACTTTGATCGACCTCGGAGAGGCTTTGCACCCCGATACGAATAAAAGAGTTCTTCTGTTTCATACCAATGGAATGGTGCTCGGGCCCGGAAACAAATATATTTCGCGGCACTACGTCAAGCGCAAAGCGCTGGTCAAGCCGAACGATATGAAGCCGCTCAGAAGTTTAGATTGGCGAGTCGATTTTTACGCGCTCGGATGCGCGGTGGAAGATTGGAATTTGTCGACCCGTTTTTCCGCCTCGCCGCCGGCCTATCTTAGCCGCGATGAAAAGAGCGCTTACGGCGATGCCATTGACCTTTTGCAGCGCCTGCCGATGTGGCTAAAATCGGCGGACACCGATCCGTCGACCGAGGCTGGCGATATGCCGCATGACGGGTTGATAAAAAAAATCGGAAAAGTTCTTAATCTTGAGAAATGGGACGCGCTCGAATTTACCTTGCCAGGCAGTATTGGCGCTGCACCTATTTCCACTGCGCGTACCCACGTTGATTTCAAGCAGGCAACTGACAATGACGACCCTCCGGCAAGGCTTCCTTCGCAACCACGCGCCGCGAAGGAAACGTTGCTCGAAAATCCGCCAAACATGTTTCGTCGCAAGGGGGAACAGGCGCATGTGTCGGCCCAACCCAACTTGGGAGAGAGGCGCCGGAAAGGTAGAGGCGTTGCCAAGAGCAATGTGGACGCGGTGAATTGGTATCGCAAGGCAGCGGAACAGGGGGAGGCGCCGCCGACTGGCATCGACCTATTGTGTTGAATGCAAGCCGAACATATTTCCCTCGGTGTCAATAGCCAACGAAATGAAACCGTACGGGCCAATCGACATTTTCTCGCGTTGAATGCGACCGCCGGACGCCGCGACACGACCCTCCTCGATGGCGCAATCTACGCAACTGAAGTAGACCAGAGTGCTATTGCCCCCGGAAGGAAAACCTTCCATTTTCACCAGAGAACCTGACGCACCCATTCGATCCATGACCTGTGGGAATTTCCACATCTCCAGCGCCGGGCTGTCTATCTCTCAAAGGCACGCGGCCCAACGATTCCGAAGAATTCGTCGGTCGCGAGACCATCTGCAACGCATCTCTTTGTATTGGCGCAGTGCGTGCTCGTGCACATATGGCGAGCTGATTTGCCAACCATTGCACGGCGCGCAGGGTTGCCTATCGGGCAAGGCGATTTGCTGCCGCGCATGATGCATTAACCCTCTACATAATTTATATAAGGCAATCAAAACGATTTCCGTATAGCAATAACAACGTTTGATATTCGGCGACACCAACGATTGATTCAACTTATTAGAATGTGTGTCGAACACAAAAATACATAGTAATATCAATGTATTAGCTGATCTTGATGATTCAAAAGCGGCGTCTGTTCACGTCCGCGATTCGCGTTATCGCCAAGTTGGCATCGGCTTGTAATACCACTGTAATTATCATCAGTTATCGTGTCTACCGATCTCCTATCGGAACGACAAATGTGTTTATCAACCAGTTCTGCAAATTCCACTCCCAGTCCGGCCAGGTGTTTGGCAAGTCGGCAAGAGGTTCACCAAACCGGCTAATAAAATCGCGCAGGGTACCCCCTAGCACCACCCTTTGCAACCTGCGGCCGGTCGCCGACGGGGTGTGAATAGTTTGTAGTCTTACTAACGCTCGATAATCAAACAATCCATTGAGAATATGATGAGTCTAAAAAATTACGTTTTTTCCGAGAATAAAGCGGTAGTGCGCAACGACCCTGTCATTCTTGCCCTTCTGGGCAAAACGCTTAATAGAACGCAGTATAGGTTATACGCTGCTCAACGCGCTTACGTAGCCACCAACTTTATTCGCTTGGTTGATAAGGCCGCTAAGTTAGCCCGCGAGCTTGGTGACGAGGAACTCGCCGCAGCGCTCCAATCGAACCTTCATGACGAAATTGGCATGGGTCCGGATGGTAACAGATACGACGCTCTCGATCATCGCAAATGGAAGGCGACCTATCTCCGGGCACTAGGCATTGAAGCCGATGTCCAGGGTTTTCCGCTTTTGCAAGCAACGCGGGCGCACATGAATTCTTTCCTTGAGATAGAAGCCGACGGGACGGTGTTCAGCATATCAGGTGCGATTCTTTCCCTTGAGAATATTATCCCGCTGGAATATCGATCTGCAGTGAGTTCCCGCGACCATCTGTTCCCAGAGATTTTCTGTCCGACCGACGATGATTCTATGGACGTCCGAGAAAAAAAGGAACTGGCTCGGCAGTATATGGATGATCACATCATTCACGATTCCAAGAGTCACTTTCCCCAACTCCTGCAGGCTCTTGTCAAATACGAAAGCGATGCCGTCGCGATGACTGAAATCCGGGCTGGCATCGACCTTGTGAATACTTACCGCAAACAGTTTTATCACGGGCTTGAGGCTGCCTTACAGTTTGAGGAAACGGCAATGGAATACTATACCTACGGTGTTTGAATGAAGTGTCGCGCCGAGTGTCGAGTACTTGCGCTAATTTTTCTCTATTACTTCATGTTATAGAGAAAAATTTGGTTCAACTTACACAACACTCTCTATTTCTTCGTCTAGTCGAAAAGTAACTTTTTCGGACGACTAAATCCAAAAACGATGCATTCGCGCATATTTGATCCAAATCAATACCCGGTAACGCGTAATATGACTTGTGTAAAGCGGGTATCGGTTATAACCTGCTGTTGCAATAGATTCCAATTACCTGCCTGTCTGCCTCCCCCAAAATGACGCAACGTTCACCAGGATTGCCAGCGCCAGTATGGCGTTGTTTATCATTATCAATTCAGCATTCGGATCGGAAGATAAGCCCCGGGTCGATATGGCGATGTATCAAGCAAATGGTATCAAGCCAACGGTCTCAAACTAATAGCCTTAAGCCAATAGTATCAAGCCAATACAAGTGGCCGTAACCTGATCCGTTTTCATCAGAAAGCGGTTACAGAGAAAATGTTGAACACCGGGTCTATTGACGCCGTTGACTTCGGATTTGTACTGGCGCTGGATCTCCACTGTAGCGTTTTTAGATTTATTTTTAAGGAAATATCGTGCGGAAAATTTTGTCGCTGAACGTTTCAAAGAAACTTGGTCTCCTTGTCGTCAGCGCCGTCATGGGGA
>PKWO01000171.1 GCA_003132085.1 Oxalobacteraceae bacterium
GCCACTGCTACGGTCTCCAACAAGACAGCGCCGCGCGGCGAAAAGCGCCCCTATACCGACGCGGCTCTGGCAGAGTTGCAAAAACCGGATGCCGTTACTCCGTTGGCGTCGCCGGCGGCTGCGCCAACGGTAGCCGACAAATCCGCTGATGCAGGCGTCGTCGAAGAGGCTGTTAGCTGGATCTGGCCGGTTGACGGCAAACCGACGGGACCCTACGAAGACGCGAAAAAGGGCATCGATATTGCCGGCAAGAGCGGCCAGAAAGTGATGGCGGCCGCGTCAGGAAAAGTCTTGTATGCGGGAACCATGCGTGGTTACGGCAACTTGGTCATTGTTAAACACTCCAACAGTTTGCTGTCTGCTTATGCGCACAATAAGACGATCCTGGTAAAAGAAGGGCAGACGGTTGCCAAAGGCCAGTCTATTGCCGAGATGGGCGAGTCCGACACCGATTCGGTAAAGCTCCATTTCGAAGTCCGTCAGCAGGGCAAACCTGTCGACCCATTCAAATTTCTGCCGGCTCGTTAAATGATTCGCGATCCCCGCCAGCAATTGGATGACGATTCGGCATCGGGAGATTTCGCCGACGACGTGCCGCTCAGCGCCGGGGAAGAGGGGCAGGGCGAGTCGCATCGCGATCGCTTGGAGGACGAGACTGCTCTCAGCAGCGTCGACAGCAGCATCGTCGCGGTAATCGATAGCGTAGATGAATTGAAGCGTGTGCTGGCCGCCGAATTGTCTACCGACACCACGCAGCACTATCTGAACCAGATCGGCGCACGGGCATTGTTGACGGTGAAGGAAGAAGTGCATTTTGCGACGCTTGCCAAGCAGGGTGATTTTGCCGCACGGCAAAAAATGATTGAACACAATCTGCGGCTGGTGGTATCGATCGCCAAGCACTACATCAACCGGGGAGTGGTGTTGCTCGACCTGATCGAAGAGGGCAATCTGGGACTGATGCGCGCCATCGATAAATTCGAGCCTGAGCGCGGTTTTCGTTTCTCCACCTATGCGACCTGGTGGATACGGCAGAGCATTGAGCGCGCGATCATGAATCAGGCGCGCACGGTGCGCTTGCCGGTGCATATGGTGCGTGAATTGAACCAGATATTGCGCGCCAAATACCATCTCGAAGCGCAGCACCGTGACGGCAAGGATGCGACAGCGGAAGACATCGCGCATCTGGTTGATCGGCCGCTTGAAGACGTGCAGGATATCCTTGCGCTATCGGAACACGCGACCTCGCTGGATGCGCCGCTAGACAATGACCCGCAAGCCAGTTTGCTGGATATGCTGCCGGGCAATTCCGAAGACGGCCCCGATTCACGTGCCGAACATCATGAAATGACGGCTTTGGTGCACGATTGGCTGAAAAAACTACCCGACAAGCAACGCGTGGTCATCATCCGCAGGTTTGGTCTCGACAACGACGATCCGGCAACGCTGGAGGAGTTAGCTGCAGAAATGAGCGTAACGCGCGAGCGCATTCGGCAAATTCAGCAGGAGGCGCTGGTCAAATTGAAACGCGCGTTGATTGCACACGGCGTCGGCAGGGATGCCTTGTTTTGAGCGTTCAATCGGACTGCGGAACGAAGACACCTCCGCAGCGACGCGCCGCGACACCGGGAAATATGCTATCCGGGTCGAGGCCGGCCTCACTCCCCACGGGTCAATAGTTCATCATCTTATCATTTCACTATGCAGCAAAATATTATCGAAATTGTGTCCCTGGACATGGAAGCCCGTGGCATCGGTCATTTACAAAATGACGATGGAACCCAGGGAAAAGTGATTTTCGTCGAAGGAGCGCTGCCGGGCGAGCGAGTGAGTTTTCAGTCGTTTCGCAAGAAAGCGAAGTGGGAGGCCGCAACACTGATCGAATTGCATCGCGAATCCGCATTCAGGGTTAAGCCCCGATGCGCATATTTCGGTGTGTGCGGCGGCTGCGTGATGCAGCATCTGGAGCCCGCCGCGCAGGTCGCCATCAAGCAGCGCGTGCTGGAGGATAATCTCAAGCACATCGGCAAAGTGAAGGCCGAAACCGTGTTGCCGCCGATTTACGGCCCGACTTGGGGCTACCGTTACCGGGCTCGCTTATCGGTGCGCAATGTGCCGAAGAAGGGCGGGGTGCTGGTCGGGTTTCACGAGCGAAAATCCCATTTCATTACCGATATGAAAACCTGCGAGGTGCTGCCGCCGCATGTGTCTGCAATGCTGGTGCCGTTGCGGCATTTGATCGGCTCTCTTTCCATTGTCGATAAAGTGCCGCAAATCGAACTGGCCGTCGGCGAGGGAAAAGACGGCATGATCACCGCGATGGTGTTGCGCATCATGGCAGCGCTGAACGCGGAGGACGAGAGCCGGCTCAAGGAGTTCGCCGATCAATATCACGTGCAATGGTGGTTGCAGTCGGGCGGCCCGGAAACGGTATTCCAATATTATCCGCTCAGTACCGCATTACAGTATGCGCTGCCGGAATTCGGCATCAACATGCCTTTCAAACCGACCGATTTCACGCAAGTCAATCATCACATCAACCGCGTGCTGGTAGCCCGTGCGTTGCGCCTGCTGGATGCGCAACCGGACGAGCGCATTGCCGATCTATTTTGCGGCTTGGGAAATTTCACGTTGCCGCTTGCCACGCAGGCGCGCGAGGTCGTGGGGATAGAGGGGAGTTCCGTGCTGATCGAGCGAGCGATGCAAAATGCGCATGCCAACGGCGTAGCGGATAAAACCAGTTTCTTGTGCAAAAACCTGTTCGAGTTGTCGGTTGAAGACTGGGGCGCATTGGGAAATTTCGATCGGCTGTTGATCGATCCTCCGCGTGAAGGGGCGATCGCCGTGTGTCAAGCGCTGGCAGGCTTGAGCGAAGCGCAGCAGATGCTGAAGCCCAAGCGCATCGTCTATGTATCCTGCAACCCGGCGACGCTGGCGCGCGACGCCGATGTGCTGGTGCATCAGGCCGGTTATCGATTGAAATGCGCCGGCGTGGTCAACATGTTTCCGCACACCTCGCATGTGGAATCGATTGCGATGTTTGAACGGGCGGTTGATTAAACACCTGTAGCCACGCCGCGTAACGCGGCGAGGAGGCGGTATGAAGACGTGCATCAATATCAGCGTTACCGACGGAGACGGCCTTTCCCTTTGCAGAGGAAGACCGGAGCGCAAATAACCCGTTGGAATGGCAGGTTGAATATACTAATTGCGATTGCCGCCAAAGTACGACAAGAGTCTCAACAGATTCACGAAAATGTTGTACACATCCAGGTAAATACTGAGGGTTGCCGAAATATAATTCGTTTGTCCGCCATTGATGATTTGTTGCACGTCAAACAGGATGTAGCCGGAGAAAATAGCGATTGCAACAATGGAGATAACCAAATACAGCGCCGGGATGTGCATGAAGACATTGAGCAGCGATGCGACAATGATCACCAGCAGTCCTGCAAACAGCCATTTCCCCATTCCAGAGAAATCACGTTTCGATACCGTTGCGACGGTGGCCATTACCCCCATTATCAATGCGGTTCCGCCGAACGCGATCATGATGAGTTCGGCGCCGTTCGAGTAGCTGCGCAATAACACCCCGATCATGCGTGACAACATCAAGCCCATGAAAAAGGTAAAACCCAGTAGGAACAGGACGCCCACGCCGGAGTTCTTGGTTTTTTCAATCGCATAGAAAAATCCGAAAGCGACTGCCAAAAACACAACAAAACTGATCAGGGGGCTGCCTTGAAAGAAGCTGAATCCCATTTGAACGCCCAGCCAGGCGCCGAGGATGGTCGGGATCATGGAAATTGCCAAGAGCCAGTAAGTGTTGCGTAACACCCGATGGCGCGCAATCAGGGAGTCACTGCCGACACCGTAGGTTTGCTGCAGATTTTGATTCATAACGCCTCCGATTTCAATTCTAAGGTTACAACTTTTCAAAGCATAGCATGGCTAGTTGCCATATTGGATACACTTCGGGCAACTAAGTTCGCTATCGGATCAATCAGCTAACGCTGTATTTCCGCATTCCGGCCATTTCATCGCTATCCTATTCCCCTGTATGGGGGTGTTTCATGATAAAATTAAAGGTTAGTTGAATTCTCAATTATTGGTCTTAACCCTTTCTTTTTATTGGAGTTTTNNCAATCGAACGCACCCTGTCGATTATCAAACCGGACGCAGTAGCGAAAAACGTAATCGGTCAAATTTACGCCCGATTTGAAGCGGCCGGCCTGAAAATCATTGCTGCACGCATGATCCAGTTGTCACGCGCTGAAGCCGAAGGCTTTTATGCGGTACACCGCGAGCGTCCTTTCTTCAAGGATCTGGTTGACTTCATGATTTCCGGTCCGGTCATCGTGCAAGCGCTGGAAGGCGAAAATGCCATTGCTAAACATCGCGATTTGATGGGCGCTACCGATCCCAAGAAGGCGGAAAAAGGGACCATTCGCGCAGATTTCGCTGATTCGATCGATGCCAATGCGGTTCATGGTTCCGATGCAAAAGAAACTGCCCAGGTTGAAATTTCCTATTTCTTCCCGGCCCTGAACATTTATTCTCGCTAAGATCAGTGGTCATGACGGTTCTCACCAATTTGCTGGATCTTGATCCCGCGCAACTCGTCGTCTATTGCGGGGAGTTGGGTGAGAAACCGTTTCGCGCCAAACAATTGCAGCGCTGGATACACCAATTCGGCGCTGGCAATTTTGAATCCATGACTGATTTGGCCAAGTCGTTGCGAGACAAGTTGGCAACACGGGCCTTTATAGCAAGCCCGGCCGTCATCAGCGATC
>PKWO01000157.1 GCA_003132085.1 Oxalobacteraceae bacterium
GCCGAATACGGCGTGGCGGCGCATTGGCGCTACAAGGAAAGCGGCGGGTCGAACTTTTCAGCGCAGAAATACGATGAAAAAATCGCCTGGCTCAGGCAACTGCTGGCCTGGAAGAGCGAGGTGGTCGACGCGGTGGTCGGGCAGGACGAGGTTCAGCGCGAATGGGTCGAGAAGATCAAGTCGGCCACGCTGGACGACCGCATTTATGTGTTGACGCCGCAGGCGCGGGTGATTGAGTTGCCGAGCGGGGCGACGCCGATCGACTTCGCCTATCACCTGCACAGCGACATCGGACATAGTTGCCGGGGCGCACGCGTGGACGGCGCGATGGTGCCGCTGAATACAATATTGAAAAACGGCCAAACGGTCGATGTCATCACCGCCCGGGGCGGCAGCAGCATAGGCCCCTCGCGTGACTGGCTCAGCCCCGGTTATGCGGCCAGCCCGCGCACACGTTCCAAGGTGCGCGCATGGTTCAATGCCATCGACCAGCAGGAAACCTTGACCAACGGCCGCGGGTTGGTTGAAAAAACGCTGCAGCGCGAAGGCAAGACCGCGGTCAACCTGGAAGAGTTGGCGCACAAGCTGGGTTTTTCCAAGCCGGATGATTTGTTTTTGTCGGTCGGCAAGGACGAGTTCAGTTTGCGGCTCATCGAACAGGCGCTGCACGCCGACGATGTGCACAAGCAGGTTGCCAAACATGCCAATGCGGACCATGTGGTGGTGCCGAAAAAGAGCCGCGCATCGAGCGTCGTGCATGGAGCCAAATCGGGCGTGCTGGTGGTCGGCACCGACGGCTTGATGACGCAGCTCGCCAAATGCTGCAAGCCAGCGCCGCCGGACCCGATTGTCGGTTTCATCACGCGCGGAAAAGGGGTGTCGATACACCGGGCTACGTGCAAAAATTTTGCTGAAATGGAAATGCATGCGCCGGAGCGCGTGATTCACACTACATGGGGAAAGCCGGGCGCGGAGACGGTTTACCCGGTTGATATATTCATCCTGGCCGGTGATCGGCAAGGTCTGCTGCGCGATATTTCGGAAATTTTCCTGCGCGAAAAAATCAACGTGATCGGCGTCAGCACCCAAAGTTCGAAAGGTCAGGCGCGCATGGCATTTACCGCAGAAATCGGTTCGACTGCGCAATTGCAAAGGGCGCTGACGGTGATTCGGGAAGTGGAAGGCGTGCTGGAGGCGCGGCGGCAGTAAGCGTCACCCAATGGCCGCGCCTGATGTCTGATACGGTCGTGAGCGATTGTTTTCAATTGACCTTTCAAATCTTGATTCAGCGCGATATCGCCGGTATCGGCCATATGCAGATTGCCGGCCTACCGGAGCGCAACGAGCCGAATCGCGGCGAGGTGAATTACCCCTATCTGTTCCGGTTGATGGATGAATTGGGCTATGACGGCTGGGTCGGCTGCGAATACCGGCCGCAAGCCGGTACTTCGGCAGGGCTGGGCTGGCTTAACACCTGGTTGCTGAACGCAGGCGGCTAACCGGGCAATCCGGCGCTTCGGTTTATCTGCCGGAATGCGTGCGCCAAATTAATTGTGCAAAGGCCCTAGCGAAGACGTCAAAATGTCGTTATAATCTCGCTTCTTTAGGCGCGTAGCTCAGCTGGTTAGAGCACTACCTTGACATGGTAGGGGTCGTTGGTTCGAGTCCAATCGTGCCTACCAGAAATTCTCTTTAGTATCAATTACTTAGAAGGATTTTTGGAATCTCAGGGAAGATTCGGGGAAGATAGCTCCCCGAATATTTCTAGCAGTACATCAGTTCCCCGCTTTTACATTCCCTTTTTCCACCTGCTCTAGTCCTGTCTTTGGTCTGGTTCGACGAGCACGGTTGCCGTCTTGCTCCGCTGACGCAACGCGCCGCCTCACACGAATGCGCTTCCAATGTGTCATCCTCATACTGCATCGATTCAATTCGGCAATGCCTGCAGGTAGGCAGCGATGGCTTTTTTGTTTTCGCCGGTAAGCGGGTGCGCGACGAACTCCATCGGCGTGCCAGGACGCCCCTGGGTGTTCTGGAAGACATTAAGTTGCTTGACAATGTAGTCGGCATGCTGGTGGGCCAACTGCGGGAATGCCCCGANNCGAAGATTTCCTTGCCGGCAGCCAGCAACTTTGGGTCTCCGGCGGGAATATCGTGCAAGCGAGGCGTTTGCTTCGAATAATACTCGGCCAGTCCGGCGATCTGGTCGTCGGTCAGCTTGCGGCTGATACCCCACATGTATTCGACGCCTTGCGGGTCGGAGCGCTGATGGTTCCTGAAATTATCCAGTTGGGCGACCAGGTAGGCCGCCTGTTGCCCGGCGAGCCGTGGGAATTTAGGTGAAACGGAATTTCCGTCTTTCCCATGGCAGTTCGCGCAAACTTGAACGGCGGTCACAGCAGGTGAAATGCTTGGATTACTAAGATCCCGCGAACGCTCGACGTTCGCACATCCTGAAGCCACGGTGCCAAGGACCACCGCCAATGCGATCTGCATTGCTCTCATTTTGATCTCCAAAGCTCTTGTTATTCGACTTGAACAGACGCGGCTTGAACAGGCTTCATTTTCATTCGGGCGACTCATCAGTATGCTCCCCATGCATAGAGGAAGAAGGTATTGTTGTCGCCGGCATTTCTGCCATTGCCATCATAATTATTCGACGAGCCGTTGTACTGGGTAAATTTGTAATACTGCGCACCGACGCGAATATTTTGCACCGGGGTCCAGAAAACCTCTGGAATCCATACCCGGGTGTTGGGTGTATCGTTGGCGTTACCAAAGGCGACCGGGTTGCCGGAACCGTCGGGACTGGTGGTATAGGCGAGTGCGTCGGCACTTCCTTTGACAGAGGCATAACCCAGGCTGGCTCCATACTTCGCCCGATACACATAGGTTGCTTTCAAGCGTAAATGATCCAGCGTATTCGAAGAGTTGGCAAAATTTCCTGTGTAATTGGGATTCGCCGCATTCCACAGTTCATCGCTATAACGCTGATTTTCCCTGGTGTAACTGAACTGTGCCGAGAACGTATGCGGATCAAGGATGTACTGATACTGGGCGTCGACGCCGATATCGCGATAACGCGTGGTCGGACCGGTGGTATCGGGCGAATTGAAATAAATCTCGGCGTTCATTCCGTAGAGGCCGATCATGGCGCTGTTGGCGCCCCAATCATGATTCAGCGCTAGCCGCCAGTAAGGGTTGAACTGCCCTTTTAACTTCGTCATGTCGGCGTTGCTAATTCCCTGGCTCAGGAAAGAGAATGCCCGATTGGCGGTTTGATATGTGCCGAATTCGGCATAGACGGTGTCATTCCAATACATATAGACATTCATCCCCGCCGCAACCGGTCCCAACTGCTGGAGAATGGGGGATGCAGCAACATTGACGAAGGGGCCGCCGTTGCCGGCAGGGTTACTCACCGGCACATAACCCGGGACTGACCCGAACGCACTATTAAAGGTGTTCCACACATCGGTCACGCCGGGATTGTTATTCAGGCTGGCGCCGACGATAAGATCCTTGTTCTCGCCGATGAAGCGGTCAGCGTAGCGCAAATCGAATTGGTCAGAGCCGCTGTGTCCGGCCCAGTGACCATCCGGATCTTGCTGGGCATAGGCGTTATACGTCCACTGCCCGAATAGACCGATGTTGTCGGTGATTTTCCCGCCCGCGAAAACACTCGCCGTGGTGAAATGCATCACCCCATTCTGTGGGAAATCGGCCTCGGGGTCGCCGCTTCCCGGGGTTTTACTGTTGACGCTGGTCGCCGATACCGTTCCCATCACCGCCAGCGGCACCTCGGCACGGCTGCCCATCGTATAGCCGGTCAGCTTAAACTTCCTGCCGTAGGGCGTCAGTTCCGGAAACTGTCCACCGGCATGGCAGGCGACGCAATTCTGCCCTGTTTGACGGGCAAACAGCGGAATCGCCTGAGCATCCATCGGAAGTACCGCCGCCATAATTCCCAGCAGACCAGTGGCCAACGCCGTTATGCGCAGCCACTTTCGTTCAGTTAGTTTTACAATAGTAAGCATGTTTTCGCCTCTCAACAAATGACTCCGACGACATTCGTCATCCGGTTGTCATTCATGATATAAATAATCTAAAGTGTATTGGTCGTAAAATTTTTTCTAAAATGCTGCGTGCTTTTGAAAACACTCTGCATGACTTCCTTCTCAAGATTTTTAAAATTATTGGTGAAAGGTTTCGACTAAGACTGGAAGGCGCCGGCGATTGACTGTATTGCATCTTCGATCGCATGCTAGCATTGTTATACCGATGCGGTCATTAAGCAATCTTGATGTAAATCAAATTTGCTTGAAGTGGGGCAAGCGGTGGGCAGTCGACCGGCATGCGCCGTTTTAGCGAACTTCTTTACGAGCTTGGGCTCTTTGGACAACATCATCGACGCTTAAGCCACAGATGGACGAAGCCGGCAGCCCCGGAATGTCTGCGCGCTTTAGCCCCTCCTGCGCAGGTTCTTTCAGGCGCGAGAACAGAACTTGCTTGTGTTGGCCGCTCATCGCTTGGTAAAAATCGCGTAAGGCTTCCAGGCTCGAACTGTCAAGATCGGGCGATTCCTCGAGACTGAGAATGACCGTATGAATCGACTTTCCCGCCTCGCCGACACGATTTCGGGCCTGATTCAATATTCGTTCGACGTTGGCGAAAAACAACGGCTCGTCCGGACGCAAAATCAGAATTCCGGAAACCGACTGCGCTTCCGAATGTAGTGCGATGCTCACGAAATCGTGCCCCTGCCCGAGCCTCCCCAGCACCGATATCGTCGACTCCGAAAACCGGCGCAGCATCATGATCATGCTCACGCCGATGGCGGCCAGCAAACCGTCCAACACCCCTAACACCAGAACGCCGAGTACCGATGCAATAACCACCAATCGGTCTCGTCGCCACCGGAAATATCGGCGAAACATGGCCGGATTCAGTGTGCGGCTTACCGCGTGGATGACAATTGCCGCCAGCACCGGGTCGGGAGTAAGGGCGACAGCCGGTAGCATCGTGCACACGATGACCAGAATCGTTATTGCCGCGACCACACCCGCAAATCGCGACACGGCGCCTGCTGCTTCGTTGGCGGATGTCACCGAATAGCCGGCGCCGACCGGCATTCCATGAAACAGGCCCGATACGAGATTCGCGGCACCCAGCGCCGCCAAATCCCTGTTCGGTGAAATCGTATCGCCATGTTTCATCGCGAAGGAGCGAATCGAACCATAGCTCTCCGCATAGAGGATCATGACCACCGCAAGGGCCAGTTCCGCTATACGCAGCCATTCAATTCGAGACAGTGCGGGTAGCGCCGGCATGGCGAATTGGAGAGAAATTGGGCCGACCAGCGTTACGCCATATTGCGGCAAATCAAGCCATTTACTGACGACAATACCCAACGCGGCAACAATAATTGCACCCGGAATACGTTTAATGCGGGACAACAGAAACAACAACCCTAGCGACACTGCGCACACCGCGAATCCTACCGGATTCCATCTCGATACCTGACCGAATAATTCAAGTGTGAACCTCAAGAGATCGCCCGATGCCGGATACACGCCCACTACCTTGGGCAGTTGCTTGAGAATGATGACGATTGCCAAGCCAAACGTAAATCCTCGCAATACCGGTTTGGCGATGAAATCCGTAATGCTTCCCAGCCGGGCCAAACTGGCCAGTAGAAAAAACAGGCCGGCGAAGATCACCAAGGCGATTCCCAGCATCAGTCTGAGTTCGGCGTTCCCATTTGCCATCGATGCCGTCGCCGCGGCAAGCACGGCAGCCGACGATGAGGTTGCCGACACGATAGCAAAGCGGCTGGAACCCAACAGTGCGTAACAAGCCAAGCCGGCGAATAGCGCGATGACCGCCATCTGCGGAGGCACATTGCCGATGCCCGCATAGGCTACCGCCTCGGGAAGCAGCAACCCGGCAATCGACAGGCCGGCAACGATGTCACCGGTTCGCGGCCGCTTGGCGAGACCGGGGGAAAGGACTGGCTCCGTCATTTCAATGGCTATCCAGGGTCGCTTTGCGCGCTTTTTTTCCAAGATTTCCCCATTCTGTGCGCTTGCGCGCGACTTCGGCTTTTCCGACAGTCAAGTGAGTCGGATGCAGTTTCTCCAGTTTGCCGTGAATAAGTTGAGGGTGCGCGCGCAACATGCTGTTCTCTCCTTGAATTTTCGTGGCGCCGATGATGCTTTTCTTACAAGCGTTCGACGTCGGAATTCGGACTGTTTATCGTCCGAAACAACCATTATCGATGATATAGTGTCGGCATATTTCAATGGTCGGTCGCCACGCCTCTTCCGAAGATGCCGGTATCGGTTTTTCTATGCTTTTAAGCTGGGGTACAGCCCGGCAAGGTGTTGCTATCCGTAAAGATCATTGCTGCCGTCAAAGCGCTGAAGTGTCTAAAGCAACACCTTGCAACACCTTGCAACACCTTGCGCTTGAGCGCATTGCCCGACTCATTTTGCATTTGTGCACGCCTGAAATATAATGTACATTGGCCATATCGCATCGCAGCATTACAAATAAGAGTTGCATTTAGGAAATAAAAATTGAATCCGCCACTTCCTTATGCCGAATCGCCTTCCTTGAATGTGCGCATGTTAAAGGCCAGTTGCGCCGGTTGCAGCATGCACCAGCTATGCCTGCCGATGGGATTAAACGACACCGACATCAACCGGCTTGACCAGATCATCGGACGGCGTCGGCGCATATCGCGAGACGAAAGTCTGTACCGAATGGAAGATCCTTTCAGGAATCTATATGCAATCCGGTTTGGACACTTCAAAACGTATCAGATAAATCCAAGCGGCGAGCAGCAGATCACCGGGTTCCAGATGGCGGGCGAATTGCTTGGCATGGACGCAATCAGCGCCGACCGACACCATTGCGAAGCCGTCGCACTGGAAGATAGTGAAGTGTGCGAGATCCCCTTTCCGCGACTAGAAGAATTGTTCGGTCAAATTCCGATGCTTTTGCATCATTTTCACCGAATCATGAGCCAGGAAATCACGCGCGAACAGAATGTGATGCTGTTGCTGGGGAACATGCGTGCCGAGCAGCGATTTGCAGTGTTTTTAATCAATATGTCGTCGCGTTACTCGACACGCGGCTACTCTTCCACCAGTTTCCAGTTGCGCATGTCGCGCGAGGACATCGGCAATTATCTGGGGCTGACCATCGAGAGTATTAGCCGGCTATTGTCCCGGTTCAAAAAGCAAGGTTGGCTGGAGGTCGACAAACGCGAAGTCATTATTCTTGATCCGCTCATGTTAAAAGCACTGGCGGCCGGGACGGAGAACTGCAATCCGATGTAGGGGAGCGGTAAATAAATGTCGCAATCCGGTGTGGCGGCTAAGGCCATTTCCGGCAACAGACTTCACAATGGCGGCCGGCGACCGGCCGGCAGGTTGACCAGGTAATAAGTCAGCGTGCTTGCCAGCGAACAAAATATCCAGAAAAAGAAAAAACCGATGGTGTAGCAGGCAATCGGCGG
>PKWO01000536.1 GCA_003132085.1 Oxalobacteraceae bacterium
GCCTGTTGGACCATGGCGTCCAGTTGCGCGGATTTAAACAGCCGCCACCAGTCGGCAGCGATCGCCGCACCGGGCGTGAAGCGCTGCGCCTGGCCGTCCGCCGCAACCGTCGCGACGACCGGCGGCTCGCTGGTGTAGCGATCTACCGTCGGCGGCGCAGGACGAACGAAATCGGGACCCACCGCGCAAGCGCCAAGCAACGTCACAGCGATCAGGCATGCGCCACGCTGCACCGATGATCGGATATTGTTCAACCCATGCGCTTTGACGTCTGCGTGATCGAGCGGAAACATTATTTCTGCCCTATGAAGACATCTACCAGTTGGCCGGGGTAGACTGCGGAGACGCTTTTTTTCTGGAACCGGAAAATGACCGGCAGCACCCGCAGGTCCACTTTCTCCTGGCGCTGGTTGGAGAGCTCGATCTTCGGCGAAACATAAGGCTGCACCCGGACGAACTCCAGCGGGACCTTGACGTCGGTGCCGCGAAGCGACAGTTGCGCGCGAATATGTTCCGGTGCCGGCAAGCGCGAGACCAGTATCTCGTCGACATAACAGCGCACCGCCAGATAGTCCTGAGGGGCTCCCATGACCACCAGCGGATTGGCCCCCTGCGTGTAGGAATCGTAGGCGCCAAGCGAAGACACATAACTACCGGCGGTCGCGTTGACGGCCAGCACCACGCCATCGACCTGCGCTTTGATCGCATATTTCTGCAGCAGCGCATTGGCAGCCTGATATGCCTGCTTGAGCGCCTCGTACTGCTTTTCCTGATTGATGATGTCGTAGCTCCAGGCGCCGGCCTTGGTCAACTCATATTGCTTGCGCGCCACGTCCAGTCCGGTGGTTGCTTGACTGACCGCGTCCTCCGCGGTATCCAGCACGTCCTTGCTGATCGATTTCTGGTCGAGCCCGTACGAAGTGC
The DNA here is from genome assembly GCA_003132085.1 of Oxalobacteraceae bacterium. Lineage (GTDB taxonomy): Bacteria > Pseudomonadota > Gammaproteobacteria > Burkholderiales > Burkholderiaceae_D > PKWO01. The sequence continues at coordinate 925 of PKWO01000536.1, forward strand.
GACGCTTGTCGTACTGGTCGCGGACCGCCTTCAGGTTGGATTCGGCCTGATCCACCTGCGCCTTGGCGATCGCCAGCGTTTCTTTTCTCGGTTGCGCCTTCAGTTCCCGCAGCAGATCCAGCGCAGCGTCGGACTGCAACCGCAACTGCTCGGTGCTTGCTCTCTGCACGGAATCGTCGATGGTCAACAGCGCCGCGCCGGCCGACACCCGCTGCCCCTCGCGCACCAGCACCTGGGTGATCGGACCGGAAACCTCAGGATAAATATTGATGTTCGCCCCGCCTTGCTGTTCGCTCTCGATAATGCCGTTGGCATAGATCGCCGTCTCATAAGGACTGCTGACCGGTGTAAACACCGGGGGTTGCGCTTTCTTCTCGATGCCAAAGACATAGGCGCTGATCAACCCGGCCAGGATGCCTATTACCGAGAGTGCAAAGATGATCTTGTTTCTCATTCGGTTCCCTTATCCAGTCCGGTGATGCGTCCGTCTTCCATGTGGATGATCCGGTCCGCATATTNNGCATCATGGGTGACGATCACGATGCAACGCTGTGCATTCAGTATTTTTTCCTTCACGAAGGCAACGATCATCTTCCCCGTGTCGCCGTCCAGCGAAGCTGTCGGCTCGTCAAGAATCAGTATCTCCGGGCCGCTGACGATCGCGCGCGCAATGGCCACCCGCTGCTGCTCGCCCCCCGAGAGCTTCACCGGCAGAATCTCGCTACGGTCTTTCAGACCGACGATTTCCAGGTATTTTTTCGCCTCGGCGATTGATTCGTTCCAGTCCCGCTGCTTCAGGATCAAGGGAATCGCAACATTCTCGGCGCTGGTCAGCCGCGGAAATAAATGGTAGTCCTGAAATACGAAGCCGATTGTATTCAGGCGAAACTCAGCCAACTGGTCGTTGTTCATGGTCCAGATATCGGCTCCGTCGACCGTCACCGTACCGAGGTTAGGACGCAGAATACCGGAAATCATGCTAAGCAGCGTGGTCTTGCCGCTACCCGAGGGGCCGACGATGAATAATATCTCGCCAAAGTGAGCAACGAATTCGACAGCGTTCACGGCAGTCATCTTGGTTTCGCCTTCGCCAAACCATTTTGTCAGACCGGTGGCGACGATCGCCTCTTTCTTCACGGCGTTAATACTATCCACCCCATCGATTTCAGCTGACATGCCGCCCCGATCCCGAACACCGATTCAAATGCTTCCTCACTAACGCGTCTCGCACAATCTTGCGGTTTAACGGTACACCAACACCGGTATTTGGCTATGCGTCAATACTTTCTGCGTCTCGCTTCCGAGCAACAATCCCTTCACTCCTTTCCTGCCGTGCGACGCCATGACGATGAGGTCGCATTGCTTATCCTGCGCAGCCTGGATGATCGCCGCATAAGGGTAGTCGCTGGTTACAGTGTACGTGTCGCATTTCACGCCGGCCTCTTTGGCAGCTGTTTTGACATCTCCAAGATATTCATTTGCGCACTCTATGCACTCGTTGGTGAATTGTTCCCTGGTGTCAACCAACATCTCAGCTTGATAAGCATAGACAGGGTATTCAGGAATCACATGAAGCGCCGTGACTTCCGCGCCGATTTCTCGTGCGAATGCAATGCAATCTTGAATCGTGCGTTTGGACGTTTCAGAGCCGTCGGTCGGCATCAGTATGTGTTTGAACATTTTTTCCCCCAAGAATAGTGACACCATGATCGTTAGGCTATGATCGTTAAACTATGAAACGGCGGTTGGCATCGAATTGGAAGAACTACGCTAATGTTCTTGCGAGCCCGCCAAATCGAGCGTGACGGCCAATGCCATATCCATCGTCGACAGATGGAACCGAAACCACTGCGGCAATAATTCGATCGCTTTCCGCGCCGACCCGTAATCGCCCTGCATGACCTCCGGCACGGCATGGTGGAGCGCACTCAGCACTCGGGCATGCTGTTCGCGATGACTCTGAAGCGCAGGAAATTCGATCTCTTCCATCAACGCCTCTTCTTCGCGGAAATCCTGCTCCAACTTGGTAATCAGCGTCGAGAAGCCGACCCCGAATTCGCGGTCCGGCGCGCTTGCCAGATGCTCCAACTCTTCGACAAACGCCTTGTGTGCACCGTCCATCGCGGGAACCCCCAATGACATCTCCGGCGACCATGCGAGCTTTTCCATCATCCATCTCCTTGCGTTATGTCCTTGCGTTATGTCGTTGTGAAGCACTATTCCGGCAATACAGACTGCTGCCTGGCTATGGCGCTCTAGTCCATGTCTAGTCCATGTCTAGTCCATGTATTGTCCGCCGTTGACTTCGAAGGTAGCGCCAGTGATGAAACCGGCATCATCGTCAGCGAGAAATGCCACCACGCGCCCGATGTCCGCCGGCGTTCCCAAACGCCCGACCGGAATGCCGGCGATAATCGTTTGCAACGTTTCCTTGGGCACAGCGGCGACCATGTCGGTATCGCAGTAACCGGGCGCAACCGCGTTGACTGTGACATTCTTACGCGCGCCTTCCAGCGCAAGCGCCTTGGTAAAGCCAAGGATGCCGGCCTTGGCGGCCGCATAGTTGGCCTGGCCGAATTGGCCCTTCTGACCATTGATCGAACTGATGTTCACAATGCGGCCGAAACCGCGCTCCCGCATGCCTTCAATGACATTGCGAGACATATTGAACATCGAGCCGAGATTGGTATTGATGACCCGCCACCATTGGTCGGGGGTCATGCGGTGCAATACCGTGTCGCTGGTAATGCCGGCGTTATTGACCAAAATGTCGATCGAGCCCAATGCATGTTCGACCTCAGCGATACCGGCACGGCAGGCTTCAAAATCCGCAACATCCCATTGGAACACCGGTATCGAAGTCGCTTCCGCAAACGCTTGCGCGGCAACTGTATTGGTGTGATAGACGACGGCAACTTGGTGGCCTCCCGCCTGAAGAGCGACGGCAATCGCCTTGCCAAGACCACGAGTTCCACCCGTGACTAACGCGGTTCGACGCATAGCGATTCTCCCTCTATTGCAGTAAGCTCACCGGAGAGGCTTGCGCGTCTGGCAGCGAACTCTCTGGCAGGAACAACCTGAACGAGATAACGATGTCACCGGCAACCTTGACGCCTTAGTAGGTCAACACCATCGATTAAAGTATAGATGAAAGGGGTGTTAGAGTCTGTAGCCTCGTTTGATCCACGTCAAGAACGGGCCAGAAACGGAACGCGACATGCGGATTGGAAAAATACGGCGTCAGTCTTTGTAGGCTTCGACAGGAACGCGAATCTTGATCTCGTCGCTGATGCCCGGTATATACCCGATCATGCCGAACTCCGAGCGTTTGATGGTCGCGGAGATCTCGCAAGCGCACATCTCCTTCTTGTTGATCGGATTTACCGAACAATTGAAGCGAGTGACCGCTACGGTGAGCGGCTTGGTCACGCCAAGCAAGGTAAGCTGGCCCACTGCGGAAATGACTACGTTGTTCTGATTAAAGATCAGCTTGGTCGATTTGAACGTGATTTTTGGAAATCTTGTCACCTCAAATAGCTGATATCCCGGAGAGTCGGGCGTTTCCGTGCCAAAGCCCATGTTGAGCGTGGCGGCTTCGACCTCGTAGGTAACGCTGCCATTTCGGGCGCCAAGGTCAAGGACGACGACGCCTGCCGCCTTATCGAAACGTCCGGTTTGCGTAGTCACACCCAGATGCTTGAATTCGAATAGCGGGATGCTATGCGTCGAGTCCAACGTGTAGCGGTCTGCGGCAAATGCCGGCCCGGCAAGCGCGACCGACAATGCAACGATGCCTAGCTGCCGCCTCACCTTGGCCGTCTGCCGCAAGTATGGCCAAAAAGCCACTGTCAATCCCTATACGACTCGACCGGGACGCTGATTTTGATCTCGTCGCTAACCGTTGGAATGTACTTGGTCATGCCGAACTCGGATCGTTTGATGGTTGCAGCTATATCACCGGTGCACATGAACCTTTTATTGATTGGATTGGGTGCGCACGCAAAACGATTGACTGTCACCTTCAACGGTTTAGTTACGCCCAGCAACGTGAATTGCCCTTCTGCGGCGACGACCTTGTCGCTATCGAAAATAAGCCGGTCCGACTTGAAGGTCATGGTTGGATATTTTTCGATATTGAACAAACCTTCGGAACTCACGTGAACGGTCCACGCCCGTGATCCCATATCCAGGGAATTTGTAAAAACCGTGAACTCGACACTGCCTTTTTTTGCCGCGAAGTCCAGTACAGCCTTCCCTTCCGCTTTGTCGAACCGCCCCTGCTGGGTCGTAAATCCCAAGTGTCCGACCTCAAACACCGGAATCGTATACTCCGGGTCAAAAGTGTAGGTATCGCTGGAAAAAGCCGGCGCCGCCACGGACAAAGTGAGCGCGCAAGCCACGAAATATTTCTTCATTGAAGTCTCCAATTACCTGGTTGATAGTGCATCGATTCAATCCGGAAATGCCTGCAGGTAAACAGCAATGGCTTCCTTGTTTTCGCCGGTAAGCGGATGCGCGATCAGCTCCATCGGCGTGCCCGGACGACCCTGGGTATACTGGAAGACATTAAGTTGCTTCACAATGTAGTCGGCATGCTGGTGAGCCAACTGCGGGAATGCCCCGATGCCTTGTCCCTTGGGCCCGTGACATGCGGCGCAGGGGATCACATTCTGCTCCGGCACGCCTTTTTCGAAGATTTCCTTGCCGGCAGCAAGCTGCTTGGGATCCGCGGCCGGCATGTCGTGCAAGCGAGGCGTCTGCTTTGAATAATACTCGGCTAGCCCGGCAATCTGGGCGTCGGTCAGCTTGTGGCTAATACCCCACATGTACTCGAAGCCTTCCGGGTCGGCGCGATGATGGCTCCTGAAATTCTCCAATTGGGAAACCAGGTAGGCCGCCTGCTGCCCGGCGAGCCGCGGGAAAATCGGCGACACGGAATTGCCGTCGACTCCATGACAGTTCGAGCACACCTGAACTGCGGTAACGGCCGGCGGCACGTTCGGATTACCGAGATCCCGCGAGCGCTCGACGTTCGCGCATCCCGAAGCCACAGTACCAAGTACCACGGCCAATGCTAGCTGCATGCCTCTCATTTTGATCTCCAAGGATCTTGACACCCTATTTGAACTGGCTTCGTTTGCATTCGCGCGGATCATCAGTATGCTCCCCACACGTAGAGAAAGGCTGTGTTGTTGTCGCTGGCATTCCTGCCGTTGCCGTCATAATTACTCGATGAACCGTTGTACTGCATATATTTGTAATACTGGAGGCCTACCCGGACATTTTGCATTGGCGTCCAGAATACCTCTGGAATCCATATGCGGGAGTTGGGGGTACTGTTGGCATTGCCAAAGGGGGCGGGGCTCGTATAAGCCCCGGCATCGGCGCTGCCGGTAACGGCGACATAACCCAGGCTGGCGCCGTATTTCGCCTGATACACGTAAGTTGCCTTCATGCGCAAGAAATTCAGCGTATTCGAAGAGTTGGAATAGGGCCCCTGGTAATTGGGGTTCGCCGCATTCCACAACTCGTCGCCATAACTCTGATTCTCCCTGATGTAGCTGAATTGCGCCGAGAACATATGCGGATCGAGGATGTACTGATACTGGCTGTCGATGCCTATATCGCGATAACGCGTAGTCGGACCGCTGGTATCCGGGGAATTGGCATAGATCTCGGTGTTCATGCCAAACAGGCCGAACATCGCGCTGTTGGCGCCCCAATCGTGATTCAGCGCCAACCGCCAGTACGGATTGAACTGTCCTTTTAACATCGGCATGTTCGAACCGGGGATACCCTGGCTCAGAAAAGAGAATGCCCGATTGGACGTTTGATAGCCGCCGATTTCGGCATAGACGGTATCGTTCCAGTAGATATAGGCATTCATGCCTGCCGCGTACGGTCCCAATCCCAGCATAACGGGAGTCGTGAGACCGGGAATTTTGCTTGGATTGCTCGCCGGAACATACTCCGGAACGCCGGTTGATCCGAACGCGCTATTGAAGGTGTTCCACACGTCGGTCACGCCGGGATTGTTATTCAGGCTGGCGCCGACGAT
>PKWO01000053.1 GCA_003132085.1 Oxalobacteraceae bacterium
ACCTACGGCATCATCGGTATCAAGGTTTGGGTTTATAAAGGTGACCGGCTGGCCAGCGGTGAAACGCCGACCGTGGATGTCGCGTCGGATGATGACAAGAAACGCCGCGGCCCACGTCGTGATGACGGCAAGCCAAGCGGTCGCCCACGTACCCCGCGCCCTGAAGGTCAAACTGTCGCCGGAGCACCTGGTGCTGCCGCCCCGACAGCCAAGCGGGTGCGCGCTACTAAGAAGCCGGAAGGCGCTGCTGTTGCGCCGGCTGAGAAAGCAGGAGAATAATCATGCTGCAACCAGCACGCAGAAAATATCGTAAAGAACAAAAGGGCCGCAACAAGGGTATTTCCCATTCGCGCGGTACCGCCGTGTCGTTCGGCGAATTCGGCTTGAAGGCGATTGGACGCGGCCGTATCACTGCGCGTCAGATCGAAGCGGCTCGTCGTGCAATGACCCGTCACATCAAGCGCGGCGGCCGTATCTGGATTCGTATTTTCCCGGATAAGCCAATTTCGCAAAAACCTGCTGAAGTCCGCATGGGTAACGGTAAGGGTAATCCTGAGTACTATGTTGCCGAGATTCAACCCGGTAAAGTACTGTATGAAATGGATGGCGTTGATGAAGTCTTGGCGCGTGAAGCGTTCCGCCTGGCTGCAGCTAAACTGCCGTTATTGACTGCGTTTGTCGTTCGTCAAGTCGGCCAATAAGGGGAGTGAAAATGAAAGCATCTGAACTCCGCGGCAAAGACGAAGCGGCTTTGACAAAAGAGCTGAATGAGTTGTTGAAGGCCCAATTCGGTCTGCGTATGCAAATCGCTACGCAGCAACTGAACAACACTGCGCAACTCAAAAAAGTCCGCCGCGACATAGCACGCGTAAAAACGGTCATGAATCTGAAGGACGCCAAATAATGAACGATCAAGTGAAACAAGCGTCCAAGCGTACGCTGATTGGCAAAGTGGTCTCCGACAAAATGGAGAAGACTGTTACGGTGTTGATCGAGCGTCACGTCAAGCATCCATTGTATGGAAAAATCATCATGCGCACGAACAAGTATCATGCGCACAATGAAGGCAACCAGGCCAAAGCCGGTGATACGGTAGAAATCCAGGAAGGTCGCCCGATTTCCAAGACCAAAGCATGGACTGTCACACGTGTAGTGCAAGCGGCACAAATAGTTTGATTTAGTTGTTGCAAGCCCGGTGTTTTGATGCAATAATGCTGGGCTTCGTTCTTGAGTTTGTTTGATTCAAGAGCGTCGATGCAATACCCTGCTTGAAAAAATTCGCAACAGCAAAAATTTTTGGCAAGAAGTTTTGGAAATCGTCCACCTAATCAGTCCGTCTTAGCAAAGGCGCCTGACGGGACCAAGACTGACCGCGAGTCCACATTGTGTGGATTGAACGGGTTAAGTTGGGAAAGAAAATATTATGATTCAAACTGAAAGCCGGCTCGAAGTAGCCGACAACACGGGTGCGCGTGAAGTTATGTGCATCAAGGTGCTGGGTGGTTCCAAGCGCCGTTATGCAAGCATTGGCGACGTGATTAAAGTTACCGTCAAAGTTGCTGCGCCGCGCGGACGCGTAAAAAAGGGTGAGATTTACAATGCTGTCGTCGTGCGCACCGCCAAAGGCGTGCGTCGCCAAGATGGTTCATTGGTAAAGTTCGATGGCAATGCCGCAGTTTTGCTGAACGCAAAGCTGGAGCCGATTGGCACACGTATTTTTGGACCGGTCACGCGCGAACTGCGCACTGAGCGCTTCATGAAAATTGTGTCGCTTGCGCCTGAAGTTCTGTAAGGAGTCGTCATGGGTAAGATTCTAAAAAACGACGAAGTCATTGTCCTGGCCGGTAAAGACAAGGGCAAGCGCGGTGTCGTCAGGCAGCGCGTCGATGCTGACTACGTTGTGGTTGAGGGTGTGAATGTCGCCAAAAAAGCGACCAAGCCGAACCCGATGACCGGTACTACTGGTGGCATTGTCGATAAGTTGATGCCAATTCATGTGTCCAATGTCGCGTTGTTCAATGCGGCAACTGGCAAGGCAGATCGCGTTGGTTTCAAAGAGGTGGATGGCAAGAAGGTCCGCATCTTTAAGTCCAGTGGCGAAGTCGTTAAGGTTTAAGAGATCATGTCCCGTCTCCAAGAGTTTTATAAAGAAAAAGTCGTTGCCGGCCTGACTGCGAAATTTTCGTACAAGTCGTCAATGGAAGTTCCGCGTTTGCTGAAGATAACCCTGAATATGGGTTTGTCGGAAGCGATTGCAGACAAGAAAATTATTGAGCACGCAGTGGGCGATCTGACTAAGATCGCCGGCCAGAAGCCGGTTGTTACCAAGGCGCGTAAGGCGATTGCGGGCTTCAAGATTCGCGAGGGTTACCCGATTGGTTGTATGGTGACGCTGCGCGGCGCGGCCATGTACGAATTTCTCGATCGTTTCATCACGGTAGCATTGCCGCGCGTGCGCGACTTCCGTGGTGTGTCCGGCCGTGCGTTCGATGGTCGCGGCAACTACAANNTGAATATCAGCATCACGACAACTGCGAAGACCGACGATGAAGCGAAAGCGCTCCTCGCCGCATTTAAATTTCCGTTCAGAAACTGAGGTTGCCATGGCAAAACTGGCACTGATTAACCGTGAACAAAAGCGTGCAGACCTGGTAAAGAAATATGCCGGTAAGCGCGCCGAGTTGAAGGCTATCATTGATGACCAATCGAAGTCGCAGGAAGAGCACTACGAAGCGCGCCTGAAGTTGCAGGCGTTGCCGCGTAATGCTAACCCGACTCGCCAACGTAATCGTTGTGCATTGACTGGTCGCCCCCGTGGCACTTTCCGTAAGTTCGGTTTGGGCCGTATTAAGCTCCGTGAAATCGCCATGCGC
>PKWO01000342.1 GCA_003132085.1 Oxalobacteraceae bacterium
TGCCGCTGGTCGGCTCGACCAGTTCCTTGCCCGGCCCGAGCAGTCCGCGTTTTTCGGCATCTACCACCATCGCGGCGCCAATCCGGCACTTCACCGAATAGGCCGGATTGCGGCCTTCGATTTTCGCCAGCACCGTGGCTGCGGCGCCGTCGGTTATGCGATTGAGACGCACCAGCGGCGTATGTCCGATCGACTGCGCGTTATCTTCAAACCAGCGTGACATGGGAGATCCCTTCGATGATGTATGCCGCGGCCGGTCCGATAGTGGTCCGGTCGGCCGCGTATGGGGGCAAAATAGGGGCAAAGCGTGCCTATGAGGATACGCAAATCCGTTTATTTGATCAATGAATAAAAACGCGCTTCGATAGTCGCAATTCGCGTTATGGGCGCCGATCGGCCGCATATCAAATCGTTCTACCCTCGCAATTTTGCGGTCTGCCCCACTGAACTGGCAGTCTGTCGCAATCGATTGGCGCGATGTTCCACGCTTGCCTAAAGTAACGATACACAAACTCTTCATCGAAAGGAAGCAACATGAACATCACTCGCACAATCGAAGCCGCCACCTTGATGGCCGTCGGCATATTCTGCGCTACGGCGGTACTCAACATCGCGCTGCACAGCAGCAACTTATTACCCGGCGCCACATCCGGCGCGGCGGTCACCCAACTGCCGCCGGTAACGATCACTGCCAAGCGCCTGTCTGCCGCCGAAAGAGCCGTGCTGGTCAATGAAGAGCAGCGCGCTGCAGCGGGAACCATGCTGGGCAATCACAGCAGCAAGAATCCTAGTCAGCAGGCCGGCTAGACTGTATGGCATTCGGCTCGGTTCTTGGGCGCAAACCCAATCCACATTGGCTTGGTCGCCGAACAATAATAACGCGAACATTTTTGCTGCACATAGCCGCTGAACGCCGGTCGCCGCCTATTGGGTGGTGAACTGCCAGGATCGATTGACGGCGACGCCATCGACGTTGCCGACGAACCGAACGTCGTAGGTGGTTGCGGCAATCAGTATGTCGAGCGGGATAATCGCGGCAGCGGAAACCGGCGTGTTAGGATCATTCGCATTGGTCATCAACTGCACGGGTAACGGCGCCCCCCCGCGCGGCTGTATGGTAAAACGTTGCACGTTGACGGTAGACACTAAGTCGGCATGAATGCTGACTGGAAAACCCACCTGGTTACGACCCGGCGTCGGGTCCGGTAATTCGCCGTCGCTATTGAATAGAGTAGGCACCAACTGCTGGTTAGCGGCCGGGTAGGTAATAAAATTTCCTCTGCCGAGCCCCCGGTCTAAACCGTCGGCGGCAACATCTGTTGTGAAATAAGTACTGTCGCCGGCTGTGCCGGCGCCGGCGCCGGCCTCCTTGGACATCGGTTCAAGAATCACGAAACGATGATAGATGGCGGTAACCAGTTCATCGGCCGCGTTGAAGCCCGATTGGGTGCCGGTGGCGGCAATGACTTCGCCAAACGCATGCCCGGTCTGCGTGAATCCAAAACCCGACGCCGCCAAACGGTCGGCCAGCGTCACGCCGGTAAAGCCCGGATTATCCACGGTCTGGACGTGCGTAACCTTTTTGTTGAGCTGCAGGTAATGAGACTGCCCTACGGCGGCCGTGTCGAGCCGGCCATTGCGTTCAAGCAAGGGAACGCCGACTTGCTGACGACGATAGTTGATCCAGTTTAAGCCGTCGGTCGCCGTATCGCCGGACAGGCGCGGCGTCGAACTGTCTCGCGCACCAATCAGGGCAGGGGTCGAGGCCGTAATGGATGCGGCGGCGAGCCCGCCGCCGCAGGCGGCTAACGCTAGCGATAGCAGGAATGCCAGCAGCGCCGGAATCAGCCGGGTTGAGTAAAGCGACTGCATCATGAAGAAAAAATGTGGCCGGATAATGCGCAACCATAACGGTTGACGCCCGCGAAAACCCCGACTATTACATTCCGTTGCAAATTCTTGCAAAACAGACACTGAAATTCGCCTGCGTTTGCCTGGCAAATTTGCGCGGCACCCGCGCCGATTTGCTGCACGGCTGCGGTCAGCGCGCCTGAAATACCCCGGCCGCGCGATTCTTTTCTACCTTGTCCCACGCAAACGCTTGCGCATTCATTGCAACATACACGCCGGGCGGCAGAATTTGCGCGACCCCGCAGGCGAAGCCGAAATTGAACAGCGCGTCGGAATTGGCAATTTCATAGGGAATCATCGCGCCGGTCAGCACAATGGTCTTGCCCAGCTTGGCGTTGCCGAGCACTTCGGCAGTTTCGCGCATGGTGTCGGTCCCGTGGATAATGACGATGGCGGGCTCTTCTGCGCCGACGCACGATGCAAGGATGCGCTGGCGATCGGCATCCTGCATGTCGAGAGAATCCAGGAACGGCAGTTCCTCGAGTGCGAGCGGTACGGTAATACGCGCGCGTTTGATGACTGCCGCCAGATGCCCGGGGCCAAAGCCCAGCTTGCCGGCGATTTCATCGTAATGTTTGTCAAAAGTGCCGCCTGAGGCGATTACGCGTAGCGTCATGAAAAATGCCAGAGAGTTAAATTAACCACGGATTGACCTCGAAGTCGTGCTCATTGTCGTAGAACACGCCGCGTTCTTCCTGCTTCCTGAGCGGCGGTTTGGCCGCCGCACTGATTTTAAGCCGGTCCAACGAAAACTGGCGCAAATGCTTGAACACACTCTGATTGATCGCCATGGTTGCCTGCATGACCAGCAGGTCGATATCATGGTGCCGACGGTCCGCAGGTTCCGGCTTGACGATCTGGGGCTGGTCGGCGATCACGCAACGAAACACATCCTCCAGCGTCACGGTGCTGGGCGCACATGCCAGCACCCAGCTTCCGCGCGCATTCGTATCCGGCTGCGTCAGCATGGCCCGCCATAAAGCGCCGCACAATTTCGCCAATTCCCTGGCTGGACGTCCGGTGTAGCTTTGCAACTGCGCCA
>PKWO01000199.1 GCA_003132085.1 Oxalobacteraceae bacterium
AGTTCGCTTGCGACACTGCGTGTCGAGGGGAGTTTGCTGCCCGCCACGAGTTGTTGCCGCAGGATCGCCGCACGGGCTGCTTCATATAGGCGGCGCTGTTGCGGCAGATGGGGATGGAACTCTGCTTGTACCAGTGTTGCGTTCAGAATTCGCGATGCGGACATGAGAAAAATCGCAATCTAATAAGTGGTGCCATCAACATTATTAAAGTGGAGCTATAAAGGATACCAAATTCAACTTAAGCTCTAGTCTAGAAGGTCGTTATAGGCACATTTTGCATTTATTATATATCCGAAGTGGTGCGTTGCAATAAGATTTTTTGCACTAAATTGGTTCCGGAATCGGAATTTGCACTATTTTAAGTCGACGGAACGCAAGCTTGGGGACACCAGCCGACTCTTGCTTTCCGTGGCTTTGAATTTTGTCCGAGTTGCATCGCCAATATGAGTGATATGGCACAGTACTTGCGGTCCGGGATGTTATCCATTGTCAAAGAAACGAATAAGAAGTGGGATAAAGCGAACGTTACATGACTTATCAAGGAGGTTAAGTATGGGAAATAACAAGAAGGTAACTTTCGGTTGCGCCATTGCAGCGGCATCGACCGTTTTTTCGGCATCGGCCTGGGCGCAACAAGCACCGTCGGCCGTTGACCAAGCCGACGCCGCCCCAGTCAGCGAAACTCCTGTCGTGAACCGTGGCAAGGCCCCACAATCCAAGTCGGTTGTCGTTTCGGACCAGATCGACACGATTACGGTGACGGCACAAAAGCGCAAGGAGGATCCGAACAAGGTGGCCATGAGCATTAGCGCGGTGCGCGGTGCAGACCTCCAGGCAGAGCATGTAACCGATATCACCGATTTGACACGTACCATTCCCAACATATCCTTTACTGCGGCGAGCGGCAATGGCGGCGCCGGTCCCGGTACCTCAAATATTGAAATTCGCGGCATCAGTTCCGCTGCCGGAGCGGCCACGGTAGGCGTGTATCTGGACGACGTATCGATCACCGTCGGAAACGTCTACAGCATGGGCAACGTGGAGCCGAAGTTTTTCGACATCGATCGCGTGGAAGTGCTGCGCGGCCCTCAGGGTACGCTGTATGGGGCCAGCTCTATGGGCGGTACCGTCAAATTCATCGCAAACCAGCCCGATCTGAAAGAAAAGGAATTCGACGTCTATACCGAAGTGTCCAATACCAAGGGCGGCAGCATGAATTACTCGACCAACGTGGTTGCCAACCTGCCGCTCAAGGAAGACGAATTGGCATTGCGTATCGGCGCCCAGATTGAACACCAAGGCGGCTTCATTGACCAGGTCGACGGCAATGGCAACGTCGTTTCCAACAATATCAACAAGTTGGACGATCAGGAATTGCGCATCGCATTGAAATGGAAGCCGACGCACAACCTGACGATTTCACCTTCCGTGTATTACCAGAAAATCGACGCCCACGATATCAGCGCGTTTACGCTGGGGTTGCCCGACTATCAAGCACAGAAACAGGTGCGCGAGCCCTCGGTCGACACATTGCTGGTCCCCAGCCTTACGCTCAACTATAACCTCGACAGCTTCGACATAACCTCGGTCACCAGCTATTTCCAGCGCAAATTCGATCGCATCCAGAATGGATCCGCATATAACAGCTACTCGCTGTCAACCTTTTTGACGCCGACAACGGCAGGAGGCACGGCTCCGCCAGGACTGGCAGAAGCGATCGCCGGCTTGCCCTCGGCGGTTTTCCTCGATAACCAGGTGCGTCAATTTTCCCAGGAACTGCGGATTTCCTCGAAAGAGTATGACCCGAAAGTGTCGCCCTGGACTTGGGTCGGCGGCGTGTACGTCTCGAATCAGCATACCAATATCGTTGAAAACGATCCGATCTACGGCGTCAATTCCACCTTTGCTGCATTCGGCGTCAGTGCGACGGACCCGAATATACTCCCTGGCGCCTATGCCGGCGATTTTCCCGGCGACGATTCCTTTTACGGCGCCTTCCATTATCGCGAGCAGCAGACTTCGGTGTTCGGTGAGCTGAGTTATTATTTTACGCCCGCCTTGCATGCCACGGTCGGCGCCCGCTTCCTCAAGGCCAGCGATTCCCTCGCCCAAGTCAATGGGCTCTACCTTGCCGGCGCCGGCGATTCCGGCGGCGCAACGCAGAGTTCGACGGCGTTCACGCCCAAGTACTCGTTGACCTGGGAAATCGACCCGGCCAATACCGTCTATTCCAGCGTTGCCAAAGGCTTCCGCCTCGGTGGCGCGAACACCTTTGTTCCGCCGACCACGTGTGCAGCCGATTTGACGAACCTTGGCATTGCCCAGGCGCCGAGCACTTATGCGTCGGATAGCCTGTGGAGCTATGAGATCGGGAATAAGTCGCGTTTTTTCGGCAATCGCCTTTCGGTCAATGCCGACGTCTTTTACGTCAACTGGAAGAACATCCAGCAAGACGTATATTTGCCGACGTGTACCTTCACCTATGAGCAAAATGCCGGCGATGCTACGGCCAAAGGTTTCGAGGTTGAAATCAAGGCCAAGCCGATTTCCGGTCTGACGCTCAGCGCGTCGGGCGGGTACGTCAAGGCAGTCCTGAGCAATAGCGTGGGCGAGACGAATGGCGTGCCAGGCGCGGTAGCGGGCGCCGAGATCGAAGGCGTGCCGAAATTCAACGCCACGACATCGGCAAAATATAACTTCAGCTTGGGCGACAAGAGTGCGTTCGTGTTGGGCGCGGTCCACTGGGTTGGCGGGAGCCACGGCAGTCTGAATCCGACCCAAACCGATTTCGTGCGTCCGGGATACTATACGGTCGACTTCAGCACCGGGATGTCGGTAGGCAACGTCGACCTGACGTTCTTCGTCAAGAACGCGCTGGACAACAACACCGTCATCCAGCATCCGCAGGTAGCCTCGATTGTGGAAGGCTATCGCGTATTTCCGCGCAGCATAGGCTTGACCGCCGCGACCAAGTTCTAACCCGAAACGCCTTTGCGTCGCGTGATGTGATTGGCCTGCCTGCATCGAGGGCATGGGAGCATGCCCTCGATGGAGAACATAAAGTGGACCTATAAAATTTTCTATTTTGGATCTATTAAAGGTGCCAATGCTGCGCTAAGATCAATCCATTCAGTCACCGGAGTGGAATAGTCATGAGCAATGCCGAGATTCAAAAGCGCAAGGATGCAGCCACGCCGCGCGGCGTGGGCGTTATGTGCCAGTTCTATGCCGAACGTGCGCAGAACGCGGAACTGTGGGATGTCGAAGGACGCCGTTTTATCGATTTTGCCGCAGGCATCGCCGTGCTCAATACCGGTCATCGCCACCCTAAAATCATCGCGGCCATCGCCCGGCAGCTGGAAAAATTCACCCACACCTGCTACCAGGTCGTGCCCTATGAAAGTTATGTTTCGCTGGCTGAGCGCATCAACCGGATCACGCCCGGTAGCCATGCGAAGAAGACAGCATTCTTTTCGAGTGGTGCGGAAGCGGTCGAAAATGCCATCAAGATCGCGCGTTCGGCGACCGGTCGCAGCGCCGTCGTCGCCTTCGCAGGAGGCTTCCACGGCCGTACCATGATGGGCATGGCCCTGACCGGAAAAGTGACCCCGTACAAAACCGGATTCGGGCCGTTTCCGGGAGAGGTGTATCACGTCCCGTTTCCTGTCGAACTGCACGGCGTCACGACCGCCCATTCCCTGGCCGCGCTGCAGACCCTGTTCAAGGCGGACGTGGATCCAAAACGGGTGGCCGCGATCATCCTTGAGCCGGTCCAGGGCGAAGGCGGTTTCTATATGGCGCCGCCGGAATTCATGCGGGCGTTGCGGGCTGTGTGCGACGAGCACGGCATCCTGCTTATCGCCGACGAGATCCAGACCGGTTTTGCCCGCACCGGAAAATTGTTTGCGATGGAATATTACGACGTGCTGCCCGACCTGATGACCATTGCAAAGAGCCTCGCCGGCGGCATGCCGCTGTCGGGCGTATGCGGACGCGCCGAGATCATGGATGCACCGACCCCCGGCGGATTGGGCGGCACCTACGGCGGCAATCCGCTGGCCATCGCGGCGAGCCATGCAGTGCTGGACGTGATCGAGGAAGAGCAACTGGTCGAGCGCGCAAACCTGCTTGGCCAACGCCTGAAGGACCGCCTGCAAGGCTTGCGCGGAGCTGTGCCGCAGATCGCCGAGGTGCGGGGTCCGGGCGCCATGGTCGCCGTCGAATTCATGAAGCCGGGAACGCACGAGCCGGACCCGGTATTTACCAAGGACATGCAGGCGCGGGCACTGGAGAAGGGATTGCTGCTGCTGAGCTGCGGTGTCTACAGCAATGTGATCCGCTTCTTGTTCCCGTTGACGATCAGCGACGCGTTGATGGACGAGGCGCTTGCGGTTCTTGAATCTGCGTTGCGCGAGAGCGTCGCTTCGGCGTGATCGTCAAACCCTGAATTCAGTGGAAAGCCTGCCATGTTGAACGTGAAAGACGCCTCGCTGCCATAAACCGGCAATGCAACATCGCGGGCGCCATGGCGCAAAAAAAGCGCCGATTGGCCCTGTCGGTTGGGCCGCTCTGAAAATAATGGTAGGACCGCTTTAGGTGTGCTATGCTAAATTGATAAATGTAGATATCGATGGTGCCACTTGCACTCCGCAATCCTTTCTGATTACTTGCTCCAGCATTTCGATCGGCAATCGTCGGTGCCGGGGAATCAGCAATTGTATCGCCTGTTGCGCAAGGCCATTTTGAGCCGCGTGCTCCCGCCCGACGCAAGGTTGCCGTCGAGCCGCGAACTTTCCAGCGAACTGGTGGTGTGTCGCAATACGGTTCTGTACGCGTATCAGCAGCTGCTGGCGGAGGGGTTTGTCGAANNTACCGACACCATGCCGGTGCCGCCAGCCGCGCAATCCAAGACTGCATTGGAGCGTGCGAAAATCGCAGCCGAACCGCCCACCTTGTCGCGCCGCGGCCATGAACTGGTCGACCATGCCGGCGCGTCGCACCAGCAGTGGGGAGCATTCGTTCCGGGCGTGCCCGATGTCACGCAGTTTCCGCATGCGCTGTGGAGCCGCCTGCAGGCCAAGGTATGGCGCAAACCGGAACCGGATACGCTGACTTATGCCCAGGGCGGCGGCCACATGCCGCTACGCGAGGCGCTGGCCGAATATTTGAAAATAGCCCGTTCGGTCGATTGCCTGCCGGAGCAGGTGGTAGTCACAGCCGGCATTCATCAATCGATCGATTTGTGCCTGCGCCTGTTGAGCGATCCGGGCGATCTGGCTTGGGTGGAAGATCCCGGCTACTGGGGTGTGCGCAATTTGTTGCGTGCCTCGGGGTTGAAGATCCGGCCGATACCGGTCGATGCAGACGGCATGTGTCCCGGCGCCGAAGATATGGAGCATGTCCCGCGCTTCATTTTCGTCACGCCGTCGCATCAGTACCCAATGGGAAGCGTGATGGGACTGGCGCGCCGCCGCAAACTGCTCGAATATGCCAAGCAGCACGGATGCTGGATCGTCGAAGACGATTACGACAGCGAGTTTCGCTACAGCGGCAAACCTTTGCTGTCGCTGCAGGGCATGGATAGCGCCAACCGGGTGCTTTACCTAGGCACCTTCAGCAAGACCATGTTTCCGGGATTGCGGCTCGGCTACACGGTGCTGCCGCTGTCTCTGGTCAAGCCATTCATCACCGGCGTGAACGAATTGCATCGCGCCGGCAACGTGCTGACCCAAGCCACGCTGGCCGAATTCATCACGCAGGGATTTTTTGTCTCGCATATCCGGCGCATGCGCGCCCTGTATTCGGCTCGCTTGCGCCTGTTGGAGGAGACCATACTGCGCCGCTACGGCGAAAGCGAAATACGCGCGGTCGGCAGCGATGCAGGATTGCATCTGGTGCTGCAATTGCCGTCGTATTGCGACGACAAGGCGATCGCTCAGGAAGCGGAGCAGGCAGGCATCGCAGTGCGGCCCTTGTCCCTGTATTACCTCGACCCGGCCGCCGCGCCGCGCGGGCTGTTGCTGGGTTACGGTTGCACGGCAGAGACGCAAATCGTTCCGGCATTCGAAACCCTGGCTGCGGTGATCGATCGACACGTACAAGTGGCGCGGAAAAGCGGCCATCATCGGTCTGCGGCAGGTGGATGACGAAGTGGTTCCACTATTATTGTTAAAGTGGAGCTATAAAATATACCAAATTTCACATAAGCTTTGCTATATAGAAATTTTCATAGCTATACGGTGCGATTTAAGTGTATCTAAAGTGGTGTATCGGAATATAATTTAATGGAAAAAATTGGCTCTAAATGAAGAATTAGCCTCGTTCCAGTCAAACCTCCCAGTCAAACCTACTATACGCTGATCATGCGCCGACCTATCGTTATCGTTCCTTCTTGCGTCAGAGAAATTGGCCAACATCCGTATTTCGCGGTACAGGTCAAATATGTTGTGGCAGTCGTGACCGGCGCCGGTTGCATGCCCTTGATATTACCGTCGCTAGGCAGCGCCGTCGATTGGGACGCGGTATTGGCCGCTGCCGATGGCGTGATGCTGACCGGATCGCCATCCAATGTTCATCCCAGTCATTTCGGCCAGGAGGTGTTTGATATGTCGCTTCCTCTCGATCGCGCGCGCGATGCGACTACCTTGCCGCTGATACCCGCCGCAATGGAACGCGGAATTCCGCTTCTCGCAATTTGCCGCGGCGCGCAGGAAATCAACGTGGCGCTCGGTGGCAGCCTCCATCAAGCGATTCACGAAGTGCCGGGAATGATGGATCATCGGGATGACGCGAGCTTGCCGCCGGACGAGCAATATGCACCGGCCCATCGCGTGCGGATCGAGTCGGGAGGCCGCATGGCGCGGATATTGCAAGGTGGTTCCGAGATCATGGTCAATTCGCTGCATGGACAAGGCATCGACCGGCTGGCCGACGGTTTGACGGTAGAAGCGCGTGCGGACGACGGCCTGGTGGAAGCATTCAGCATGACAGGCGCTGCCGGCTTCACGCTTGCCTTGCAATGGCATCCGGAATGGCGGGTCCGCGAAAACCCGGACTCGATGAAATTGTTTTCCGCCTTCGGCGCGGCGTGCCGGGAGTATCAAACACAGAAGCAGGGAGGCGCGCATGGAAAGGTTTGAGC
>PKWO01000394.1 GCA_003132085.1 Oxalobacteraceae bacterium
CCGAAGTTCGTGATCGCGGTGGGGGCATGCGCGATCTCCGGCAGCCCATTTGAAGGATCGTCTGCAGTCGAGCGCAGTTTTCTGGAGCGATTTGCGCCGTCGCTCTACGTTCCCGGATGCCCGCCGCACCCGCTCACCTTTATATGCGGCGTGCTCGACCTGCTTGGAATTCCAAGCTGATCAAGCCGATTTAACGCGTCAGATTATAATTGAATTATAATCTTTACGGTTTCATCCCTGTGTCCCGGTAGGGAACAAGTGTCGCTATGCAAGGCGCCGCCGTTACGCAGGGTGTAGCAGGGAATTCGAGCGGTATCGCTGCTCGCCTGCGTATTTCACCTAGAGCAAAGCAATGGAAATGAAAACCGCCCGTCTGACCGTGCTGGTCGATCCCGTGAAGAAGAAAGCGTTCGAGGAACTGTGCGCGGCGCAAGACCTAACGCCGTCACAGGTTGTTCGCCAACTGATCCGCGACTACCTTGAACGACATGGTGTGGACTACAGCACCAAGAGCAATCTTGGGGGCAGCGCCGAACCCCGGAAAAAGAAATAGATTCCGGTTAACCCGCTCGTCGGGAATTCTCGCATTGGAACATGAAGCGCCGAAATCCGATTACTGGAGGCTGAAGCAGCTCAATGCGGCGGCCGGCATCGCGCTGTCGCTGGCCCTGCACGGTATGCTGGCCGCGTGGTTGTGGAACCGCATGCTGCCGGCATACGTTGCCGACCATCGCGCCCCGCGCGTGCTGGAAGTGCGGTTGGCGCCGCCGTTGCAGCCTGCCCCGCCGCCCGCAGTCGCGCAGCAACCGCCGCTGGAAGCCAGGACCCGGACCGTATTGCGCACAGCGCTCCGCACGCCAAAGCCGATCGCGCTGCAAGCTGCGGCCCCGAGCAGCACAACACAGTCTGAACCGGCAACGCCAACGGCTTCAAACCAACCCGCGGCTGAAAAGCATCTCGATTTGGCGGCCGTGCATGCCAGCATCGGCGCCATCGTCGCCGAAGTCGACCGTGAAAAGCGCGACACGCCGGTCGGGCAACTACAGGCGAAACCGCTGTATGCTCCCGAATCGGAGACCAAACTGGGACGCGATATTGCACGCGGAGCCCGCGGCGATTGCAAGGACCTGGGCAATCAATTCGGTTTGCTGGCGCCGCTGGCGATGCTGATGGATCGCAAGAATAGCGGCTGTAAATGGTAAGCCGCAAAAAACACAGCGGTGATAATTTGGTATGATGGACGACTAAAAAATGCACAGGCGGCAATAGTTCAACGCAACCATGTTTCGAAAACCCGTCCATTCCAGCCATCGACAAGCGAGTTCGCCGCCAACGCGGCAACCGTGTGCCATAGGCCGTTGGCGCGTCTGGACCGCACTGGTTACCGCAATCGCATTCGTGGCGTTGGTATCCACTGCCGCGATGCACCACCATGCGACTACTGCGGAAGATCAGGACTGCTCAATATGCAGCGTCGTCACACACAGACTTGTTGACGTACCCTTGGTCAATTTACCCAAGATGGTGGTCGTCTTTGTTTCTTATGCGTCTTTTTTGCTGGTGACGCCAAGCGTTACGCATGCATCTCCGCTCCTGCCGCCGCCTAGCTGCGGTCCACCGAGCATTTCCCCGGCGATCTGCTGATCGCAACGTTTTTTCCATCCAATTAATGACGTAACGGTGACTCTGCTCGCCGTTTGTATCCTATTACAATTTGAGGTTTTTATGTCTCGCATTCCTACATTGCGCAAGCTGCCATTGATCGTGGCCGGCTTGTTNNTCGAAAGATGACACATTGATCGCTACTGTAAAAACAGATGCCAATGGCATCGCACATTTTCCGGACGTGTTAGCTGGTCACTATATCGTTGAAATTAAAGGCTCAAATTTTGCGGCGATCCGCAAAGAAATCGATATTACGAGCGCTGCAGGCAGCACGGTGTCGCTGGTGATGGATACTCCAGCGGCAACGGCACTGGCGAAAACTACGACTGTGGCGGCAACTAGCGCAGGAAGCGCGACAGATGCACTCGCCACACAGCCCGTCGAAACCATCGAGATCACCGCAGCGCATATGAAAAGCGAGCGGATTGAGCTATCCCCCAAAGTCGGCACCACGATCTATACGATCGACACCCACATGATCGATGCCTTAGGCCAAGGGAATGACACGCCGTTCAATGAGGTGCTGTTGCGCCTGCCAGGTATCGATCAAGACTCGAAGGCTTCAGGGTCATTGCACGTGCGTGACGATCACGCCAATGTGCAATACCGCATTGACGGCGTGCAATTGCCGGAAAGTATCACCGGATTTGGCCAGTCGATCGATACGCGCTTCATCCAGCAAGTCGACTTTCTGACAGGGGCGCTTCCTGCGCAATACGGCTTGCGAACTGCCGGTATCGTCGACATCGAGACCAAGGAAGGAGATACCGCGCCGGGCGGCCGCGTGGGCATCCTTGCCGGCAGCCATAATTATTACGAGCCAAGCGCTGAGTTTTTCGGTAGTTCCGGCAACTTCAACTACTACCTGTCGGGCAGCTATCTATCCAACGGACTGGGGATCGAAAATCCGCTGCCGACGTCAAACGCTCTCCACGACAAGACGACGCAAACCAAGACATTCGGCAGCCTGTCCTACTTCCTGGACAACCAGACCCGTATCGGATTGCTATTCGGCACCTACAACGGCAATTTCCAGATCCCCGACAATCCCTCGCAGACGGCACAGTTTTCGTTGACGGGACTGAGCGATGCGACAACCGGGTACAGCGCGATTCCATCTTCCCAGATCAACGAAAATCAAAGCGAAGTCAATCGCTTTTTCGTATTGTCGTTCCAGAAGAGTCTGGGTGACCTGAATTATCAGGCATCGTTTTTCCATCNNGCGGACCTGATCTACCTCGGCACGGCATCGGATACCTTGCGCTCGAATACAGCGAATGGCTTGCAGTTCGACATGAGCTACAAGTTGTTGCCGAATCATACGCTGCGCGCCGGCGCTGCCTACACCAGGCAAGTAACGGAAAGCGACAATAAGGTCAGCGTGTTCCCGACCGACAGTACCGGCGCGCAGTCGAGTACTGACCCTTTCAGCATCGTCGACAATTCGGGAAAAACGGGTACATTGGAAAGCCTATACGTGCAAGACGAGTGGCACATAGCGGCGCCGCTCACCTTGAATTACGGCCTCCGCTTTGACCACGTCGACGCCTTCATCAACGAACAGCAATTAAGTCCGCGCCTGAATCTGGCGTACAAGTTGTCCGACGATACGGCCTTCCACGCTGGCTATTCGCGCTACTTTACGCCGCCACCGCAGGAACTCGCGGCGCAGAGCAGCATCAACCTTTACACCAATACGACCAACGCGCCGGCAGTGTCGGTTTCCGATCCCGTGAAGGCCGAGCGCACCAATTACTTTGATCTTGGGGTGAGTCAAAAGGTTGGATCTCACTTATCGGTGACTGCCGACGCGTACTACAAGAAAATCACCAACCTGATCGATGAAGGGCAGTTTGGCCAGGCCTTGATTCTGTCGCCGTTTAACTACCAGATGGGATATGCGAAGGGCCTGGAACTGTCGGCTATCTACACCGAGAAACAATGGGGAGCCTTCCTGAACATTGCTCACCAAAAGGCGCAAGGGCAAAACATCATTTCGGGCCAGTCCTTGTTCGGGCCGGATGAATTGGCTTACATCGCCAACCATTACATCTATCTGGACCATGATCAGACGCTATCGATTTCCGGAGGTGCGCATTACCATTTCGGCGACTCGCAGGTGAGTGCCGATTTCATCTACGGTAGCGGACTGCGCAACACGCCGGATGGCGGACCGCCGAATTCGACCGAATTACCGGGCTATTCGACCGTCAACGCGGCATTCACGCATACCTGGAAAAACACAGCTATTGGGAATGTTGAAGGGAGATTGGCGCTGATCAATATTTTCGATAAGGCCTACTTGTTGCGTGACGGTACGGGCGTGGGGGTCGGCGCGCCGCAATATGGAGCGAGCCGGACTTTTTATGCTGGCCTATCTACCGCATTTTAGTTTGTAAATGATCGCTGGCATCAGGCAGTCATCCAGATGCCAGCGATTGAACGTTGTCTAGCCACGATTTGGTCGTCCACACACAATCGTTAACACCGCCAGGAGATTGACCCGATGGATGATTTTCCGATAATCTTCTGGAATTTTTGCCCTCGCCCAGCATGACTTACGAATCCCATCGTCTATCTATCCTCAGTGATGAAGAAATCCAGGATCTTTACGGACTGCCTCAATTTAACGATGAAGATCGCCAACTTTACTTCGACCTAAGCCCTGCGGAGAAAGCAGCGGCCGGCGCGATCAGAACGGCGTCGGTGGCGGCACACCTGATTCTGGAACTGGGATATTTCAAGGCCAAACGGCAGTTCTTTACGTTCGAGGCGGAAAATGTCGAAAACAACTTGCGCTATATACTGCAAGCCTATTTTCCCGGGCGCGAAGTAGACGACATCAAGTCCCCATCGCGACCAGCACGGGTTTCACTGCAAAAAACGGTCCTTGATCTCTTTGAATATCGCTTGTGCGACACGGAGGAAAAGACTGAACTCGAAGCAAAAGCGCAACGCTTTGCCAAACTCTCGACCCAGCCGATATTCATACTGAGGGAACTGCTTCAGCAGTTGACGATCAATCGTGTCGTCGCGCCGTCGTACACCACGCTGCTGGAGGATGCCTTGAAGAGCCTGCAGGCGGCGGGCCAGGTTCTTGGGCTATTCGTCGATGAATCCATTTCGCCGGAATTGCCTTTTTCTGCTGTCAGGGAGAAGGAATTTTTGCTGCTGGACAAAGAGCAATTTCCCATCGTGGCCGACTACATGCGCAAAATTGCGTTCGACAAGGGCACGTTTGAATGGGCCTATTACGCCACACTAGCGCGAGCTTTCAAACTTTGGATTGCATGCCGTCTATTCCTTACCCTTGCGCAGCAGCGGCAATAGATTCAGGCGCGTACGACTTGGGTCAACGGTGAGCAATGCGCCTTCTTCCAGTTCAGATGCCATCTGCCGTAGCGCGACCATGACCTGCTTGCCGATCAGGTCAGGACTGACATCATCGGCACGGATTTGCACAACGCTTGGCTTCTCGCCGTGAGTAGCGGCGAGGATCGCGCTGAAGTCTAGATCATGGGTAAGCACAACGTAGTCATTTGCGCTGGCGTAAGCCATGATTTCCGAATCAGGCGCGTTGTTCGGTCCAAGTGTTGACCAGTGCGCTGCCTCTATTCCCGCATCCGCCAGAACTGTTACCCAGCGCGGCGATAGGTTCA
The DNA here is from genome assembly GCA_003132085.1 of Oxalobacteraceae bacterium. Lineage (GTDB taxonomy): Bacteria > Pseudomonadota > Gammaproteobacteria > Burkholderiales > Burkholderiaceae_D > PKWO01. The sequence goes on from PKWO01000394.1 coordinate 5,325, forward strand.
TATCGACGAGCAGCTTCATGCGGTGGACAGTACGACCTCGCGTTCTTCGGTTCGCCACGCCGCGTAGCGAAGCGCCTGCATGACGTCTTCGCGCTCAAGATAGGGGTAGTCAATCAGGATTTCGTCAACGCTATGTCCAGCGCCGATTTGTCCCACAACCATGCCGACAGTGACACGCATTCCACGGATGCACGCCTTGCCGCCCATTACGTCGGCTTGTTGGGTGATGCGATTCAGTTGTCCCATGTTCTGCTCCTTATCGAAACTCATTGTCATGGTAGTGGTTTGAAAATAGTATTTCAAGAACTATTTGTGAGAATGAATAGCACCTTGGTGCCACGTGCCGCATGAGTGACGCGGCAAGGCTATCTTTCGTGACAACATAAATCTGATCGATCTGGACGCGATGCCGGCCAACGTGATATTGGAATAACCAGGAATTAAACGGTTGTCAAAAATTTCGAGGGTTCCGGCTTACAATCCCTTTTAGGTTCATGCCAGCACTTTTAGGGCGTCACCCCGGTATGGCATCAGTTGGTCCATGCGGCCGTCTCGCACCTTGGCAGCCCACGCCGGGTCAACCAGCAAAGCGCGTCCAACCGCTACCAGATCGAATTCGTCGCGCGCCATCATTTCGATCAGTTGATCGATGCTGGCGATACCCGATCCCTCGCCGCGGAACGCGGAAAACATGTCGTTGTCAAGACTCACCGAACCGACCGAAATAGTCGGCTTGCCGCTTAGCCGCTTCGCCCAGCCGGCCAGGTTGAGTGTCGACCCTTCGAATTCGGGCTCCCAAAACCGTCGCGTCGAGCAGTGAAAAATATCCACGCCGGCCGCGGTCAACGGCGCCAGAAATTGCGATAGCTGTTCCGGAGTGGTCGCAAGGCGAGCCGCATAGTCCTGCTGTTTCCACTGAGAAAATCGCAATACGATCGGAAATTCCGCACCGACCGCGCGACGGCATGCCTCGATGACTTCAACTGCAAAGCGAGTGCGCCGCACGATGTCGCCTCCATATTTATCGGACCGTTGATTAGTGCCTTCCCAGAAAAATTGATCGATCAAATAGCCGTGTGCCCCATGCAGCTCAATGCCGTCAAAACCTAGGCGTTTGGCATCAGCCGCCGCTTGCGCATAAGCAGCGATTACGGCAGAAATTTCTGCCTCGGTCATTGGTTCGCTTACCTTTACGCCAGGCTTGAATAACCCGGATGGTCCAATCGGCTGCGCTTCCGGGTTGGGCAAATCGCCGGCCTTTCGCACCGTTCCGATATGCCAAAGCTGCGGCATGATCTTGCCACCTGCGGCGTGAACTTCGGCAACAACTTTGGCCCAACCAGCAAGCGCATCGGCGCCATGGAAGCGCGGCACCCTGGGATCGTTGGTCGCGGCCGGATGATTGATTACCGTTCCTTCCGTGATGATCAAACCGACGCCGTTTTCGGCACGGCGCCGATAGTAGGCGGCGACGTCATCCCCGGGCACTCCTCCGGGAGAGAAACTTCGGGTCATCGGCGCCATGACGACACGATTTGGCAATATCAGATTGTTGGATAAAAATGGCTTGAAAAGCGGAGCATTCGATAGAGGCATGGTGTAATCGGGCAAATTGTTAATGATGAATTGGGTTCGGAATGTCATCAACTCTGGATTTCAAATACGCAGTTGCCTTTGAGGAATTTATCGACAACGATTGCGTATCTGCCTTGCTGGCGTATTTAGCATACCACAGGACGCCAAACCGCTTCGAAACGAAGCGCCGCGGTCGGTAATGCAACCTTACATTAGATTCCGGGCGTGTATGTTCCCCGCTTCATCCACGGCCAGATAGGCCTGCTTTGCGTCATCCAGAAACGCCAATCCTGCTGGCCCTTTCAACATCGCGATCGTCGCGTAACTGCCCGCCGCCACAGCCAAGGGCGCCAGCACGCTAACCGAACGCCATCCTTGCACCGGCTGTCCCGA
>PKWO01000439.1 GCA_003132085.1 Oxalobacteraceae bacterium
GAAGACGACGAGCGCCGCGCGCAGGATGAAGTGCAGAAACTGACCGACAAATTTGTGCTGGAAGTGGATAAACTGGTTGCCGAAAAGGAAAAAGAGGTGCTGACGGTTTAGTGCCGCATCTCTGGTGATTTATGTGAAGGTGTCACCAGTCAGTTCACGATGAGTCGTCAATTCCGCGTAAGCGGGAATCCATGTTTATTTTTTATTGCATATTTTCATGACGCCTACCAGTTCGACACAAGCGGTTCCGGCTATCTTCCCGGTGCCGCGTCATATAGCCATGATTATGGATGGCAATGGGCGCTGGGCAACCCAGCGGTTTTTGCCGCGTGTGGCAGGGCATGTTAAAGGTGTCGAGGCGGTGCGTGGCGTGGTCGAGGCATGCGCGTTGCGCGGCGTCGAATTTTTGACCCTGTTCGCGTTCAGTTCGGAAAACTGGCGCCGGCCGGTCGATGAAGTGTCGATGCTGATGCGCTTGTTCATTACTGCGCTGGAGCGCGAAGTCGCCAAGATGCATGCCAACAGCATTCGCCTCAAGGTGGTCGGCGATTTGAGCCGCTTCGACACCAATCTGCAGGCGATGATTGCGGCAGCACAGCGCAAGACTGAAAATAACACCCGGCTGACAGTCACCATTTGCGCGAATTACGGCGGACGCTGGGACATCTTGCAAGCGGTTGAAAAAATGCTGCTCGCTAATCCTGGCTTGGTCACGCCGACGGAAGAGCAACTGGCGCCGCACCTCGCGCTGGCCTACGCCCCGGAGCCCGACCTCTTCATTCGCACCGGCGGCGAGGAGCGCATCTCCAATTTTTTGTTATGGCAACTTGCCTATACCGAGCTGTACTTCACCGATACCTATTGGCCCGACTTCGATGCGGCGGCACTGGATTTGGCGATCGTGTCCTATCAGCAGCGCGAGCGCCGGTTCGGGCGCACCAGCGAACAGTTGGTTGAGCAAAAGAAGGCTTCCTGATGCTTAGGACGCGCGTGATTACGGCGTTGGTGTTGCTGGCAGTCCTGCTGCTGATCCTGTACCTGAATTCCTATGGCGTATTTGTAGCGGCGACGGCGGTATTTTTCGGCGCCGCCGCATGGGAGAGCTTGCGCCTGTTTAACGCCAAACTGCCGCTTCAAGGCGCAGCCTGGTGGGTTGCGGCGTTTCTGTTCATTGCCTTTTGGGGCGGCGAATCGCCGGCGGATTACCATTTGATTCTGCAGCCGACGCTACAGCCGATCCTGCAGCCGGTTTTCCTGTTCGGCGTGAGCGCCGCGATCTGGGTCATGCGCCTGGCGCCGTCGCTGGCGATCGGCTTGCCGCCGCTCGGCGCAGTCGGAAACCGCCTTCTGAACGGCGTATATGGAATCGCCATTCTGNNGCGATGCTGGCGTTGTTCAAGCAGTCGACTTTGTACTTGTTTTCGGTGTTGGCGATTGTCTGGGTCGCCGACATAGGGGCGTATTTTTCCGGCAAGGCCTTTGGCAAACACAAGCTGGCGCCGTCGATTTCGCCCGGCAAGTCATGGGAGGGCGTGGCTGGCGGCTGGAGCGCGGTGATGTTGATTGCCGCCGCCTCGACCCATGTGCCGGCCTTGCAGGATACGTTTGCAGTCAAATTACAGGCGGCATGGGGTTGGCTCGGATTTGTGCCGGCGCTCACCTTGATAGTCGCCGCCAGTATCGCCGGAGATTTATTCGAATCGCAACTGAAGCGCCGCATCGGCATGAAAGACAGCAGCAATTTGCTGCCCGGCCACGGCGGCGTGCTGGACCGCATTGACGCGTTGATTCCGGTGTTGCCGCTGGCAGTCCTTTTTGATTACTGGTTACGATGCAAAACATAACGATACTCGGTTCTACCGGCTCGATCGGGGTCTCCACGCTGGACGTGATAGCGCGTCACCGCGAGCGTTTTGCAGTCTATGCGTTGACCGCCAACAGCAAGGTGGAAGAACTGGCGCGGCAATGTGCGCAATTTCACCCGAAGGTGGCGATTGTCGGGTCGGCCCAGGCAGCGCAGGAATTGAAGCGGCTGCTGGCCCGGCAAGGGCTGCATGTAGAGGTCGACTACGGCGTGCCGGCGTTGTGTGCGGTCGCCAGCGCCGACGGCTGCGACACGGTGATGGCCGCCATTGTCGGCGCTGCCGGCCTGGCCCCCACGTTGGCGGCAGCCCGCGCCGGAAAAAAAATCCTGCTGGCGAACAAGGAAGCGCTGGTGATGTCCGGCCAATTGTTTATGGATGCGGTTGCCGCCAGCGATGCGGTACTGATGCCGATCGACAGCGAACATAACGCGATTTTTCAATGTTTGCCGTTTGGCTACCGGCGCTTGCCGGACGAATACGGCGTCGCCAAAATTCTATTGACCGCATCCGGCGGTCCGTTTTTGAAACGCGCAGTGGAGACGCTCGATGCGGTGACGCCGGCCGAAGCGGTAGCCCACCCGAACTGGGTGATGGGCCGCAAGATATCCATCGATTCGGCCACCATGATGAACAAGGGCTTGGAAGTGATTGAGGCGCATTGGCTGTTCGGCGTATCGGCAAGCCAAATTGACGTGGTCATTCATCCGCAAAGCGTGATTCACTCGATGGTGTCCTATGTCGACGGCACGGTATTGGCGCAAATGGGCAATCCTGACATGCGCACACCCATTGCGCACGCGCTGGCCTTTCCTGAACGCATGGTTTCCGGCGTGGCGCCGATCGATCTGACGGTGATCGGACAACTGCTGTTTGAACGGCCCGACCTCAAACAATTTCCATGCCTGAAACTCGCGTATGATGCATTGCAGGCCGGTGGATCGGCGCCGGCAATATTGAACGCAGCCAACGAGGTTGCGGTCCAAGCGTTTTTGGATGGCCAGATAGGGTTTCGCATGATAGATCAGTTGATTGCCAGGGTGATGGATAAGTTGCCGAACGGCATCGTTCCAGACATTGACGCCGTGCTTGAGCAAGATCGCGCGGCGCGCGCGGCAGCACACTCGCTGATGCCGCGCAGATGATTTCGTTTATTCAAACTTTTGTTGCGGCGATCGTTGCCTTCGGCGTGTTGATCGTCGTGCACGAATTGGGGCATTACTCGGTTGCCCGCTGGTGCGGCGTCAAGGTGTTGCGTTTTTCGGTGGGGATGGGCAAGGTTATCTATTCGCGCCGCATCGGCCCGGATCAAACCGAATGGGCGATTTCGCTATTCCCTCTCGGCGGTTACGTGCAAATGCTTGACGCGCGCGAGCAGGATTTGAAGAGCATGGCGCCGGCCGACTTGAAGCGCGAATTCACCCGCCAAAGCGTGTGGCGCCGGATTGCCATCGTCGCGGCCGGACCGATGGCCAATTTTCTGCTGGCGATCGCGTTATTTTGCGGACTGTATATCCACGGTATTCCGGAACCGATTCCCCGCCTGCGCGCGGTGTCGGAACACACCGCCGCCTATCAGGCCGGTCTGCGCGGCGGTGAGCTGATTACCGGGGTGAATGGACAGTCGATACGGATTTGGTCCGATCTGCGCTGGAAGCTGGTTCAGCTTGCGGTCGAAAATAACGCCGCTCAGCTCGAATTCGAACGGCCGGCCGGCGACGCGCAAGCCAAGTCCGCCGGGAGCGCGATGCTGTCTTTGGACGGTATTTCCGCCAAGGATCTGGAGGGCGATTTTATGAGCCGTCTGGGCCTCGCTCTTGCGCGTTCCAAGGCGGTGCTCGGCAAAGTGGAGCCGGACGGTCCTGCAATGCGGGCCGGCTTGCAAGAGGGCGACCTGATACTTGCCGTCGACCAGGCGGCGGTCGCCGATCAGGTGGAGTTCCGCAATC
>PKWO01000222.1 GCA_003132085.1 Oxalobacteraceae bacterium
TTCCATTCATATCCGACAAGCGGGGCGGATTGCTGGAATCGTTGGAAGTCGCCGATCTTATCGCGCTGCTGACGTTTTTGATCACACCCGGCGATAACCTCGCGTTGGCGCACGTGTTGAAGTCGCCTATCATCGGCGCCGATGACCGCGACCTCATCATGCTGGCCGGACGCACCGAGAGCATCTGGTGGCAACGCCTCAAAGCCGCTGCCCAAGGACCAACTTCCGAAGCCGTGCGCCGCGCCGCGCGCCTGCTGGAATCCTGGTTGCACGCGGCGCCGAAGCTTCCGGTGCACGACTTGCTCGACCTGATTCTGCATCAGGGTCAATTGTTGACCCGTTACGCGCAAACTGCGTCATACATGGTGCGCAGCCAGGTGCTCGGCAATATTGAAGCATTCATCGAGTTGTCGCTTGGCCTCGATGCGGGCCGCTACCCCAGCCTGCCGAAATTTATCGCTGCTCTGCAGGCGCTGCGCAAGGGGGCGAATAACGACGCGCCCGATGAGGCCAGCGTCGATGCCGCTATAGACGCGGTGCGCGTCCTCACGATTCATAGCGCAAAGGGACTGGAGGCGCCGATTGTCGTGTTGCTGGATGCGAATCATAGCGAACCGGCGCGCGACGATTCCGGCATCTTGTGCGATTGGCCGCAGGACGAAGACGCACCTACGCATTTTTCCGCATTTGGGCGCTTCGATGAGCGCGGCGCGGCGCGTGACGCTTTGTTCCGGACAGAGGAGCAATTCAAGTCGCAGGAAGACTGGAATCTGCTGTATGTTGCCGCCACCCGCGCCAAGCAAATACTGATCGTGAGCGGCGTGGCAGGGATAAAAAATGCCGACGCCGAAGGTGTGGTCGAAGGCAGTTGGTATGCCCGGTTGCTGTTTGCACCGGAACGGCAGACCGTGGACTTCAGCGAGCAGCAGATCGTTGACCATGAGCCGCAATTCACATTGACCGTTTTTGAGCCGCCACCACTTCCGGGGATGGCGCTCGACACCGCGCCGCCACTGCATTCCGACGCGATTGACGAGGGCATCTTCTTGCATGCGTTGCTTGAACGCTTGACGCATGCCGGTGCATGGCCGATCCGCGTGCCGGATGCCGCCATGATTGCCCGGTGGCTGAGTTGTGCCCACACGCTCGCCGTAAGCATAGGCGAGCAGGCAAGCTCTATCCTGAGCGACGCCAAACTGGAACGCTTCTTTAATCCCGCGTTCTACCGTGTCGCCCACAATGAAATGGAAGTTGCCGTCGACGGCGCTTTTTTGCGCTATGACCGCGTGGTCATGTTCGACGCCGAGATATGGATACTCGACTATAAACGCCAACTATTAGACAATGAGCGAGCCGGCTACCAGGAGCAATTGGCGCTTTATCGACGGGCCGGGCAATCGGTATTTCCGGGGGCCGTCCTCAAAACCGCACTGATCACCGTTGATGGTCGTTTATGGGAGTTTTAGCCGAGCCGCAGCAATCGGTCCATTTTGCGTCGTTCATTGCAGGCATATTTTATTGCGCNNCTTGCGCATGGTCAACCAAATGAAATATGCTAGGAGGGCTGAAAAAGTGCCCGCAGATTTTACTGACGCAGATTTTTTGATTTATAACATCCAATGCTGACATCCGAAATTACCGGTTACGTTGCTGCCATCCTTACCACCACTTCGTTCGTCCCGCAAGTTTTCCTCACCTGGAAAACGCGCCGGACGGATGGCGTATCACTGGTCATGTATGGCATTTTGACTGTGGGTGTTGCGCTTTGGTTTGTATACGGCCTGCAAATCGGCGCCATGCCTGTCATCGTTGCCAATTTTATCACCCTGATCATGACCAGTTTTATTCTGACCATGAAAATCAGATATAAATGACGGGCTGCCACACGGTAAGGGCAAGCCGATGTCACTTCAACGATTTGATCAACGCCTCAAACTGAACCCGAATCGACTTGTCGAGCGGCGAGACCGGAGGAACCTGACGATCGATGCCGAGCAACTGATAGACAGCCATCTGGGCAGCTCGCACCGAATATTCGACGGTAAACACGACGTCATCCGGAATCTCGACGAACTGGCTGATGAAAGCGAGATTCTTCGATCCTGGAGGCACCGGCAGCGGCCGGTCGCTGCGCATGCGGGGCATGAACATGCTGGTGATGTACGGCATTCTGCATGGAATGCAGTTTGCCGATTCAACCGTATCCAGGTCGAATCGAAGATGACCGCAAAGTTCGCGCAGAATTTCTTCACCGTTGCAATTGGCCATCGGCTTGGCGACGAAATCGCCCACCCTGTTCGGGGAGAGCGCGTATCCCCAAAACACTTGCACATCCTCAGGCTGATTCGGGAAGTGCGGTTGATGCGCCAGCACAATGGACATCAGCCAGTTTGAATCTTTGAACGTCACCAACCCACCAGTGCCCGCCTCATTGCCGCTGAATTGAAACATCTGATTGAAGAATGCGGGGTTCTTCAGCGTGACGGTAAACGACTCCCAAAAAGACTGTGCGATGCTGCTGTTGAACGCCGCAGGATTTCCGAATTCAGGTCGACCTGCCGCCAGTTTTTCCCACAGCATCCAGCCGCCGCTGTCCGCTTTGGTCAATTTCACCGGCGCGCTCGCCATCGAGCCCAGGCTGGAAGCGTCGGTCATCGAGCCATTTTGGAAAAAGACCAGGTCGCCGTCGTTGACTTCGATGATCTCGCTGTTGCCTTGCCGCCGGCAATGGATGCCGGTTACCGTGAATATACCTGCCTCCGAGTGGTGATCAAGATCTGTCACCGTGCAATTCGTGACGAAACGCACGCCCTGTGCTTCGAGCCAGGCCTGTAACGGTCGAACCAAGGAATCGTATTGGTTATAGACGGTCCGCTTGACGCCCGCCAGCGTTTCGATGCGGGAAAACTCAAGCATGAAGCGGTGCAGATAGCGCTTGAATTCGACCGCGCTGTGCCACGGCTGGAAGGCGAATGTGGTCGCCCACATGTACCAGAATTCAGTATCGAAAAACGCAGGCGAGAGCCAGTCGGTAATGCAATCGGCTCCCAGCGTATCCTCGTCGGCATTGCTGAGCTTCAGTAATTCCACCCGATCCTGCATCGAAAAACCCATTGAGCTCACCGGAACCTTCGCCCGGCGGCTGTCAACCAGCCGCGCCTTCGAGTTCGCCCGGTGCTTTTCATTGAATTCGACGGTTTCGTCGAACACCGTTTTGTTTTTGAAATTCAACGACGGAATCGATTTGTAAAGATCCCAGGTGCATTCGTAATTGTCGGTGGTCAGCATCCGCCCGCCACGCATCGAGTAGCCGCGATCGGGGTCGCCGGCGCCGTCCAGGCTGCCGCCCATGATGGGCATCGCTTCGAGGATGGAAATATTTTCGCCGGGAAATTTTCCATCGCGGATCATGAAAGCGGCGGCTGCCAGAGAGCCGATGCCGCCTCCTAACAGATACGCTTTTGATTGCTTATTCATTTGCGCAGGTTCCTTGGAAAGGGGTGGTGACCGGTTGGTGACGCGTTAAATGTCAGCGTAGAACGACGCCCAGCGGAAATTTTCCCTATAGGGACGCGGGTGATTCTACCGACTACGTTGCCGCAATAAAGAATCTCACGCGTTGGCATGCAGAGGATTGATCTACATCAATCCTCTGCTGTATTCCGAAGCGATGGAACTGGACCGTGAGAATGGACAAACGAGTCTGCTTCAGCGCGTCTTTTCGACCGGCTTAGGGTTCTCGATGGTGATGGCGACCGGGTCGCTGGCAGGGAAACTTTCCTCCAACGCCTCGTCCAATGCGCTCTCGGTGCCTGGCTTCGCTTCGGGAACGGAGCCGCTCTTCTTGTCGCTTGGATCGGTTTCTGGGTGCACAATTGGTTCAGGTTTCATTTTGTTCTCCTTGCGGTAACTGACTCGGTTGAGTCACGCTACTTCTTGATGCTCATATGGTTGACCACACTGCTTACGCCGTCGATGCCCTTGGCGACATCGACTGCATGCGTCAATTGGGTGTCGTTATCGACGAATCCGCTCAATTGAACCTCGCCCTTTCTCGTCGTGACCGACACGTCCAGACTCTTCATTGTGGGGTCGCCCAGCAGCGCCGACTTGACCTGCGCCGTGATCACACTGTCGTCAATCTTATTGCCGACTGTTTGCTTGCCCTCTTTCAGGCTAAGCTTATTGTCGACACTGGTGACGCCCTCGACGCTCTTCGCCACTGCGACACTGCGATCGATCTGGGCCTGATTGTCGGCGAAACCGCTCAACATCACTTCACCCTTGCGGGTCGTCACTTTTATATCGAGACTTTTGATATCCTCATTCGACATCAACGCGGTTCTGACTTTGGTGCTGACCACCGAATCATCGACCTCTGTGCCGATCGTGGTCTTGGCGGCAGGTCCGCTTGTGTCCTGTGCATTGTTACAGCCGACCAAAGAGAAAAGTGATGCGCACATAACGATTGCGCCGATGTAAGCAAAACGATTTGGAAGCGTCATCATGATTTATCCAGTAAAAAGTGAGGGAAACTTCAACGAATAAATTGAACTTTGCGCCTTTACGCGACGCCGCTCTGTGCGTTAGCGAACGTAAGAAATTCAGCAGCCGCAAAAAGCGTTTTTGCGGCTGCTGAATTAGAGTATCTTGTTTGAAACTTTAATTCGACTGTGCTTTATTACAGGAACAGAATGAAACACCGCCAAACAACAAGCGAGACTTTAAACGGGGTTGAAACACTGGATGCGCTATTCGCGTTGCGTGTGCGCCAGACCCCGCAAGGGGAAGCATACCGCCAGTTCGATGCGGCCTCCGGCAAATGGGCCGGCAATACCTGGGAGCAAATTGCGGCAAGGGTCGATGCGTTGTGTCACGCGATCGAGACGTTGCGGCTGCCGCACGGCGCACGCGTGGCAATACTGCTGCCCAACAGTGTGAATGCAATCTGCGCCGACCAAGCCAGTCTTGCACTCGGTCTGGTCCCGGTCCCGATGCACGCGATCGACAACCCGGCAAGCATCGGTTACATCCTCAACGACTGCCAAGCATCCATGCTGGTGCTATCCACCTATGCGCAATGGCGTGCAATTGAGTCGACTTGCGAGGAGATGCCGCATCTCAAGCTGGTCGTGCTGACGGATGACGGCGAGCACCGCAGAAGCGCTGCCGACGCACCTGTTTCGCCGCAGGTGTGCACCATGCAGCAGTGGCTGTCTTCTGCCACTTCCGAGGTTGTCGGCAGTGCGCCGCTGCCGCGCTCTGTGGCTGCGGAAGACTTAGCGGCGATCGTCTATACCTCCGGCACGACCGGAAAGCCGAAGGGGGTGATGCTTACCCATCGCAACATCCTGGTGAATATAAAGTCGGTTCTTGCGCGCGTTCAGGTGCTGCCGACCGACGTATTCCTTTCGTTTCTGCCGCTCTCGCACACGTTCGAACGCACCATAGGCTACTATCTCCCGATTGCGGCCGGCAGCTGCGTCGTCTACGCGCGCTCAGCGGCGCTCATCGCCGACGATTTGAAGACGGCGCGGCCAACCGTACTGGTCTCGGTTCCGCGGATCTATGAACGGTTCTACGCCAAGCTGCAGGAAAAACTTTCCCATTCGAATCGCTTCACCCGGTTTTTGTTCCAGCTTGCGCAGGCGGTCGGCTGGCGCCGCTTTTGCCGGCGGCAAGGTTTGCCGGATGGCGCAGGGGGAATGTCGGTGTTCGACCCGGTGCTGTGGCCCATCCTGGAACGGCTGGTCGCGCGCGCGGTGCTTGCACAATTCGGCGGCCGCTTGCGGACCGCGGTGAGCGGCGGCGCGCCGATGTCGCAAACGGTAGCGCAATGCTTTCTTGGTCTCGGCCTACCGCTGCTGCAGGGCTACGGCATGACAGAAACTTCCCCGGTGGTTGCTGCCAACGCCATTGACGACAACTGGCCGACCACGGTCGGCAGAGCGCTGGATGGTGTGGAAGTGCGGATCAGGGAAAACGATGAGTTGCAGGTGCGTGCCGCGAGCGTGATGAAAGGCTATTGGAATCGGCCGGAGGATACCCGGCTCGTCATGACCGACGACGGCTGGTTACGCACCGGAGACCAAGCGGTAATCGAACAAGGGCGGATTCGGATTTCCGGCCGGATCAAGGAAATCATGGTCACGTCGACGGGGGAGAAGATCGCTCCCGCCGATCTCGAATTGGCCGTCATGTCCGATCCATTGTTTGAGCAGGCCATGGTGGTCGGCGAAAGCCGCCCATTCATTGCGGCGTTGGTGGTCCTGAATCGGACTTTATGGACCGATTTGGCCGCTGGCTTGAAGCTCGATCCGGCCGATCCGGCAAGTTTGCATGCGGCAACGACCAATGAATTGCTGATACAGCGAATCAAGCAGGCAACCAAGCAATTCCCATACTATGCGGTACCGCGAGCGGTGTGGGCGACGCTCGATGCCTGGACCGTGGAGAACAGCCTGATGACGCCGACATTGAAGCTAAAACGCAATGCATTGCACGCGCGTTTGCGTGCTGAGATCGACGAAATTTATCGTTGATCCTTGAATAGTTGCTGGGGCGGAAGGGGATTGAACTTGTTCATATGTGCGTAACCGTACAGAGTGACGGCAGAGCGGGCGATATGATGCGATTTCTTTCCCACCTAAGGAGTGATCATGAAAATCAAACTTACCGCCGCCTTGTTGCTTGCCGGCAGCTTGCTGGCGCCAATGATGATGGCCCACGCCGATGGCGACACAGACCGTTCGCATCCGGTGACTTTCGTCAAGGATTCGGCGATCACGACCAAAATCAAGTCCAAGCTGGCTGTCGAGCATCTGAAGAGCCTGAAAAATATCAAGGTCGATACCGATGACAAGGGCGTGGTGTGGTTGA
>PKWO01000002.1 GCA_003132085.1 Oxalobacteraceae bacterium
CAGGCAGTCAAGCATCGGCGGCATCGATGTCATCTCGTTTTCGTCGAACTGCTGCACCGAATGCAGCCCGTCCACCAGCAGACCGACGGTGTCATTCCCGTGCCGCACCAGAATGACCTGGCTGTCGCCGCCGATGCTTGACTGCCTGCCGCCGATCAGATAGCCGAGGTCGAACACCCAGATCGAATGCCTTTGTCGGCCGCTCAGTTGCATGTCGAGCATGCCGAGCCGCGCGGCGCTGCCGCCAGCCGTTTTCTGCACCCGCGAAAACGATACCGATTCCACTATGTGCGCGGCTGGAATTGCCATCAGCACCCGGTCGACGTAGAAGGTTGCGTAGACGCGCCCGGCGTCGCTGCCCTGCTCGATCAGGACGGCGGGTGCGCTGCCGGCCGGTTGCACGCCGTCGCGCACTGCGCCGAACGATGCCAGAACCAGGCCGATCACGTCCTGTTCGCCGGCCGCGCCGGCGCGGAATTCGCGGTAGCCGGTGGCGGCGGTGGCGGCGGCAATCACGTACTGGCCGCGATGGATCACGATGCGGGACAGGCTTCCATCCTGCGCGCTCGCCGCAGCCAGCAATCCGGCGGCGGCGTCCAACTGCGAACCGGGCGGACAGGCCGGATCGGTTGCCGACAGCACGCGCCCGTCGGGCGTGACGAAGTAGGCCTGCACGCTGGGCCGCGCCGCCACGCCGCCGTGCAGCATATTGAGCAGTTCAGGCTGCGCATCGAACACGATGCCGATGCCGCCCACGACCTGCGATTCCTGTTCCGGATGGCGCACCGCGGCGTGGTAGATGAAGGTCGGCTTGCCGTCGTAGAGCGGCGTCGGCGCAAATGGTTCGGGGTAGTGGTCTTGCACGCTACGCAGCGCGCACACGCGGCCCAGCGTTTCGCCGCCGACGTTGCTGCCGACGATGTCCTGGGTGCCGGTGCTGGCGACGATACGGCCGCTGCGGTCGTACACGAACAGCCGGCTGTATACGGTATACAGACCGTTGATGTAGGCCAGCACGCTGCCGATGGCCGCAGCCTGCGCGGGATCGGAGGGTTGGGCCAGGCCGCGCCGCAACTGCGCCGTCAGCGCCCACCAGCGGCAGTCGTTGGCGCGCTCGTACAGATTGCGGTCGAGCATGTCGACCAGCAGCTGCGAGGTGAATTCGGCCGCGCGCATGCTGGAAGTCAGCACGGTCTGGTACAGGTCCTGGATCGAACGCGAAAACAGCGCGTCGCTGCGGGCGCCGGTTTCGGTGATCTGATCGAGCACGGTATTGAGCTTGCCGCTGCCGCTGCCGCCGTCGCCGGCGGTTGCGGTCACCTTGCCGTTCCAGACGATGCCGCCGATGGTGCGGGTGCTGTGCGTGACCGCGGTCATCAACTCGTGCAGCGACGGGCTGAAGGTATGCGCGTGCGACAGCAGGCCTTGCAACATGGCCGGCTCGAACCGGGCCAGGGCCTTGGCGCCGTTGGCGCGGAACGCCAGATCGACCGGTATCATCACCTGGCCTTTCCAGCCGACCGGGCCAGGATACCCCTGGTAACCGCCCGACGCATAGGTGCTCACCAGGTATTCGCGGCCGCTGAACAGCAGGAGCGCGGCCGGCCCGTCGCAGTTGGTCGGCACCTGCGCGCCAGGCGGGATCCAGAACGGGTCGGCGCTGCTGATCACGCGGTCCTGCGCATCGAGCAGCAGCATGTTGGCACGCCGGCCGGGATCGCGGTAGGCCTCGAAAATGGCGGCCATCTCATGCTCGAAGTGGAAGCACACGCACAACACGCCGATCGCTACGCCGGTATCGGGATGCAGCATGCGGTGCGAATAGATCAATGCGCGCGCTTTGCCGGGACGCAGATCGCTGGCACGGAAGGTTTCCACATAGCCGTTGCGCGCCAGCGTTTCCGCCAGCAGCGGGTCGGCACTGCACTCGACCGGAATGGCAGGATCGGCCTGCGCCAGCACCCGGCCCTGCGTATCGAGCAGCAGGATTTCGTCGTACACGGTGTACTTGGCGCGGTATTCGGACAGGCGCTGGAGCGCCAGCGCGTGGTCGGCATCGTCGACCTCAAACCCGGCGACGAAGCGGCACAAGTCGCTGTCGGTGGCGAGGAAGCCGACATCGGCGGTGCGCTCATACAGATTGCGCACCAGGATATCGATCACGTATTGCGCCTTGGTGCCGATTTCGGCCAGCACCTGGCGCACCTTCTCCTGCACCAGATTAGCCACCAATGCCTGTTCCAGGTGCGCGAAACCGGTGCGCGTGGTCATCATGGCAGGCAGTAGCAAGCGTGCTTCGGCAGGACAGTTCATCTTGGCTGATGCTTCGATCAGGCGCCACATCTGGTTTATCTCTTGCAGCGCCAGTTCGCAGCGGGCAACGTCGGGCATGTACGGCAAAAAAGTTTCAGGTTGCGCCACTTGAACTGGTTTCATCGCTTGATCGCCGCTAAGGAGTATGTCTGCAAAGCAATTTCCACGCCATTGCGCGGGAACGGTGCGGCACGCACCGTGCTGGAATCCGTTGCCTTTCGATCGTCGCACCAACCCTGTCCAGCGAAACCGTCGAGATCCGCGACGAAGGCTTTATCCGCAACGACGCCAATCAGATATCGAGCGCGACTGAACAACGCACCTCGAGAGTTTGCTCGCCGTCTGCCCCGGAAACCGACTGACCGCAATTGTTATCTATTGACGTCAGCTTAGGCGCTCAACAGGCGAATGATGTTTTTCGGCATCGCATTGGCTTGGGCCAGCATGGTCATGCCGGCGCTTTGCAAAATTTGACCACGCACCAGCGCCGCCGTTGCTGCTGCATAGTCGGTATCCTGAATCCGCGCTTGCGCGGCAGAAAGGTTGCTGGAGCTATCGGTTAGATTGAAATGGAGTGATGCCAACACATTCTGGTTGGCGCCAAGATAGGCGGATATATTGTTGCAGTTGGCGAGTTGCGTATCGATATAGGAGATCGTTTGCTCGGCATTGACGGCTGTCGTGACATCGGCCGACGGCCCCGCTATGGCGGATGGAATCGGCGCGGTCCCGCCTGAATCGACGGATCCGACGGTGCCGGCGGACAGGCCGGCGTTGCCTGGATTGTTGCCGGAAATGACAATCTCCGACCGATAAGGTGAGGCGGCTGTCGTCAGCGTGATTGTTCCCTGCGTCGATACCAGCCCTAACGCGTTCGCTCCTGAAATCGAGATGTCTCTGCCGTCCGCAGTGCTGAGGGTCAGCGTGCTGCCGGATGACGCCGCCGTGACGCCGGTGCTTGCCGCGATGCCATTGATAGCGGATGCCGCGGATGCCGCCAGAGCGTTTTTGCTTGCCCCCGCGATGACCGCGTTAAGCGTGACGCCATTGATCACGATTTTGCCGGCGGATATCGGGCCGGAATTGACCGTTGCGCTGATCGAGCTGCTTGCGCTCGCGGTGAGTCCCGCGATATTCACTTTGTTGATTGCATTGGCAATGGCCCAGGCGCTAGCGCTGGATTGTCCCGGCCCTCCGGCTATGGACGCCCCGATGGCAACGCCGTCGATCTTCAGGTCTGAAGCGCCGATGGCCGAAACGACTTGCGCGGACACGGTGGCCTGTTGCAGCGGCACGTCGACGGTTTCGCTTCCCGACGTCTGCGTAAAGGCGGCAGGGATTGTCAGGAGCAAGGTTTGAGTGGGGTTGGCGCCGATCTGTAATTGCTGGTTCGTGTAGGTGCCATCCAACAAATTGATGCCGTTAAAATTTGTGTGTTGGGAAATTTGGGCGTTAGTGGCGATCAATTGATCCGCTTCTTCCTGGAGAGCCAGACGGTCGCCGGTCGAGTATGTCGGATTTGCCGCTTCCACCGCCAACGTGCGAATTTTTTGAAAATTGCTGGTTATTTGGGAAACTGCGCCGTCTGCCACTTGCAGCATGGATATACCGTCGTTGACGTTCTCCCCCGCTTGATTAAGCCCATTGATTTGAGCGGACATCCGTTGCGCGATTGCATAGCCTGCCGCATTGTCGGCGGCATCGTTGACGCGCAATCCTGTCGACAACCGTTGAATTGCCGTAGTAACCTGGCTTTGAGATGCGTTCAACGTGTTTTGCACCATTGCCGACAGGATGTTCGTATAAATCGCTTGCATCCAAAGCTTTCAATTTCTCTAATGCCGGAATTCCGAAAACGGCTGATCTCATGAGGATTTATCGGCAAAAACAGCCGATAACTTAAATCTATTGATATTTAAGAAAATCATGGCGTCGCACCTCTCTGGCTGCGCTTGTCGATGCGCTGCGCCATGTATAACGCGTATCCTGTTTCAGACTACCCTGTTGGCGCCACCAATCCGCCAATAGCGGGCACGCAGATTGCACAGGTACTTGGTGCCAATAGAGCCGATATGCAATTTTCCCAATGCCGTACAATGAACTTCGGTTGTCGATGGGTAAGGTAAGCGCAGGCTGCCTTGAATTGGTGCAAACGCACCGAATTTTACATTCTTTGCTGAAGGAAACCGCTATGGACCGCCAACAGTACCGCGCATTGCCGCAATCGAAACTAAAAGCCGAGGCTGCTTACCGTTTGCCCGATCCGACCCTCGCGCCGCCTGTCGATGCCGACTCGCCGGCGGTCGAGGTCATGACTGA
>PKWO01000297.1 GCA_003132085.1 Oxalobacteraceae bacterium
CCAGGCCGGCGATGTCGACAAATTCCACCGTGGTCGGAACCACGCGCTGTGGATTGACGATTGCGGACAGCGCCGTCAGACGCGGATCTGGAACTTCGACCATCCCGACATTCGGCTCGATAGTGCAAAAAGGGTAATTTTCAGCAGGAATGCCAGCCTTGGTGAGCGCATTGAANNGCTTCAGGCCAGTGCTTCAGGCCGATTTTTCAGATAATGCGCATCGAATCGAGTTGAATCACGAATTTGTACAAAAGCAATGAAAATCGGCGCGAATCGCGTATGGTTTCGCGTGTTTCGTATCGATTTTCCCCGATGTGTTGATTGTAACCCTCTCCGATGCCCTTATCCAAAGGCTGCAGGCAAATGACCGTCGAATATTGGGCGATAGAGTATGGCTTGCCCGAGGCATTGCAAACTGCATGGGGTGACCGGACGGCCTGCGCTCATAAGCAATGCATTCCGCGAACCGATCGCCTGTCATCGCTATCGCAAGTTAACGCCGATCATTTTGCCGTATGCAGTTGCATCATGGCCGCTTCAAATTTGCCTTCGCATAACAGCGGGATAACGTCGAGCGTCTTGGCGAGAGCCTCATCGATCAACGCTTGTTCCTCCTTGCGTGGCCGGTGCAGCACGTAGTCCGCCACCGCCTGTTGTAAATTGAGTGCGCGCGGGTGGCCTATCCCAAGCCGCAGTCGCCAGTAGTCTTGCGTCCCCAGTGCGGCGGTGATGTCTTTCAAACCATTGTGACCGCCGGAGGAGCCGCCTTTTTTGATCCGGGCGACACCGGGCGCGAGATCGAGTTCATCGTGCACGATCAGGATATCGTCGGGGGCGATCTTATAGAAGCGGGCCAATGCCCCGACCGATTGCCCCGAGCGATTCATGTAAGTTTGCGGCTCAAGCAGCCAAATTTCATTGCCGGCGATGCTGGTCTTGGCGACCAACGCGTTAAGGCGCGCCTCGCGCGCCAGTTTGCAGCGGCCGATTCCATTGGCCAGGTTATCAACCAGCCAGAAGCCCGCGTTATGGCGGGTTTGTTCGTATTCCGGGCCGGGATTGCCGAGACCGACGATGAGGCGTATGGGCATGACGTTTTGCGTGAATCAATAGGGTGGAAATCAATAGGGTGGAAATCGAAAGGGTACGCATCGAAAGCGTGCGCATCGAGAGCTGATTATCCGGGAGTTTGCCGCTTGCCGTCCAATACATCCGGTCGACAAATAAAAAATGTCCGCTGTCAAGCCTTTTTTGATGACGGGCATGACGCGAAAAACCTATATGGAGCAACAGTTTAGGGTATTTCCTGGGGACTTCAGCCCACTGTAGGTTTGTAGGCTGGGAGTCACATAGGAGCCTTGCCGTTGCGGGTCTTGGCGTGCCAGGGCGGGCAACACGGATGAAGGCGTCTGGCGTTGTTGTATTCGGCCTCGTTCTGAAACACCGTCTGCTTGCCGTGGCGGCCTTGATAGGTGAACGGATTCACCTGAAGGGCACACCGATAGTCGCTCACGGTTTGCACGAAGATCGCACCGTTATCGTGGCGCGCTGTAGCCGTCACGTCCATGAATCACGCTCCTGTCGTGTTTGTGGTTACACCATTCGCTTCAGGTCTTTCATGACCAAGAAAAGCTGGTGCGGGTCGGCGGGGTTGGCATCGAAGTTGAAGTATTCGTAGAAACGCTGCGCTTCATCGTCTTTGGCGGTGACGAACAGCGCCCGAATCCCCGCAATGTCAGNNGACGGGCGAGCACCATGACCGGAATCGGATGCTTAGCCAAGCCCTTGCTGACTCTTGCTGTCGCGTCTTGATGATCGACGCTGCCCACGGTCAGCGTGTAATAACCGACCACAGCACGGGCACGCGTCGCAACGTAGGTTTGCGCGCTGTTGGCCTGCTGGCTGGTAAGGGCGAAGCGTTTGAGAAAGCGGTTCAGCTCCTCTTTGCCGCAATCGAACAACTCCACATCGTGCGTGATGCTAATCTTTTCAATGGGTGCAAGCGGCGGACGCTCGCCAGGCAACAGGCTGTCGCTCAATCGAATACACCCGGCTCACGCAGCAGGGCTTCCAGCCGTGGCCGTGGTTTACTTGGCGCATCAAGCGCGGCAACAAAGGCCGCCCATTGGTTATCGTCGAGCAGAAATAGCCGTTGCTCGGCCAGCAGTTCGGCGGCCTCGGTCAACGCAACATCGAGCATGAACTCGGTCACGGTCTTGTTCTTCGCCAAAGCGGCCTCTTGCAGGGTGCGCTTCACTGTCGGCGTGGTGCGAATGTCGATGCGCTCCGACTTGGCTTCCAGCTCCAGATTCATCATGTTCCCCGTGGGTAAGGTCAACTGACTACAATCATATCATCCGTACGTTGTCCGGACAAGAGAAATCTTTCTTGCTTGAGCCGATGCCTGATTGTGGGCGTCCCTGCTCGCGGAGTAGCGCCGTTGCGAGTTGGTGCGACATTTATGGCTTTGGTCGCCTATCCATATCAAAAGCTATTCACCGGTATCCGTTTCGGCTGGCTGCGCTTGCAAAGCAATCAGGTGTAACGCCAAATCGCGGAACGTTTTGATGACGAATGCCCTGTTGTCGTTCGACAAAGCAAGCAAATAACTTTGGACGATCTCGATTTCATTTGGAACTGGCAGGGCATCGCCACGGAGCAACATATCCGGCGTAACGCCAAGTATCGGTGCCAGTTTTTCAAGTGTCTTGAGTGCTGGTGCGTGCGCAGCCCGCTCAAAGCGAGATACGGTTTCCGGCTCGACGCCGATAGCTTCGGCAACCTGATCTTGACGTAACGACAATTGTTTACGTCTAACAGATATATTTCTGCCAACTAACGCAACCAGCCCTCCTTCTTCAAAATCAACCATTTGCGTCCCCTTATTGCAAGACACAAATGGTCTATCGGCTGCGCACACTTGGTAATGCGTTAAAATGTCGTCTAAAAATAAGACCATTTGACGCATTTATTGATGTGCGGTAAGATTTACGACGATTTTCGTCTGTGGTTAGCAGGCTACCGAGGATTATTGTGATATCGGTAATTTCAATTGCGTCTCGGAAATGCTGTCGTATAGAATGCTGTGGTCAGGTCTGTTCACTGCCAACGTAAAAACGATTACAAAAACCGCTGGCAATTTCCGATTGTCTCTGCATTCGGCATTGCGCCGCTCAACAGGTATTGTAAAATGAATATGACATTACATAAATCGTTTGTCCTTTCCCTCTTTCTTCCTCTGACGCTATCTGTATTAGGGTGTGACCGCATCAAGGCATTAACCAGTAGCGACAGTTCTCCGTCCGCTTCAATATCCGCAACTTCATCCAGTTCAGACCCGCATACATTGGCGCGGGCGCAATTAGATAGCCAGAATTTTGGAAATGCGCTGCAACTCGCAGAGCAAGGTTTGGTTAAAGATGGCCGTGACGTGGATTTCCAACTGATTAAATTGATCGCGTTAACTCAAATGCAGAGGCTCGACTCCGCGATACCGGCATTCGAGGAATTATTGCGGGCAGGCTTCAAAGATACATCACTGATCGACAAAGACAGCCGCCTCGACCCGCTACATCACGACAAACGGTATGAAGAATTGCTTGCTCGATACGGCCTTGTAAGTGCCGTTGGTTCTGTCGCCGCTGGCAAAGCAGAAGTGAAGTTGCAGGACGATGGCAGCGGTGAGGTTCGCGCCGGTGACGTTTCAATCAAGATTCCGAAAGACTAAAGAGGGAAATTTATGCAATTGGGAAACTTCAAATTCAAATCAGCACTGCTTATTGCGGCAATGCTTTCTTCCCTATCCGTTAACGCGGCAGATCTGAAGGTAATTGGTGAAGATTCGGTGCCGATCGCTGGTAATTCAGCGGCGACGGTGAGGGTAATGGCGGTTAATGCGGCAAAAAAGAAGGCGATGCTTGAGGCACTGAAAAAAATCGTTGGCCTAGATGCACCGAATCGTCCTGACGTAATTGCTCAAATGGATAGCTTATTGTCCCAGGCGCCCGAGGGAGTAATCGCGAGCAGTCAAACGATCGGTGATCGGTATGTGGTTCGATTAGAACTCACATTGGATGACAAAGCGTTCAAGCAGCAATTGATGGATTTGAAATTGTATGACCCAAGCGCCACACGAAATTTTTCAGTATTGGCTGTATTTGATGAATATCTGACTACGCCGCTGGATTTGAGTATGCCATTGAAGCAAGTAGTCGAATTTAGCAGTAAGGTTGGTGCGTCATACAAAGGCCGAGCAGCGGCGGCAAGTAGCGCATCAAGCGATAGCGCCTATGCTCGCGACGCTAGGTTAGATGCACGTCAGGCAAGTTCGGTAGATGCGCGTTCCGATCAAAAATTGGATGCAAGCCGAAGCGACAAGCTTTCTGCCAGCGGCAGCACCAACTTGCAAGCAGGCGATGCAAGATACGGACACAATGCAAATCTGGATACGAGCGGCAAGGCCAACGTCTCGTCATCCGACAAGCAGAGTGTGGATGCACGGCAGGCAAGCAGCTTGCAAGCTTCTGACCAAGAGGCCGCACACAGTTCATCGAAGGCTGCTGCTGCCTCTTACAACAATGTTAATGCGGAACAGCACAATGATCAGTCCTTCAAGAGCGTTGTGGAATATCAACCGCACAATGCCGCGCCTGAGCAAGTGCAAAAAGCCTATCCGAAATTCGCGGGGCAGCTCGGCGATTACGACGTGAAGGTGCTTGATAATGATGTGTTCCGCAGCAAATACTTCAAGGCAAAACCCTTGACGCTGGATCAAATCGTAAATTCGCCGGAGTTAGCAAAATACGTCGAGGCCGCACGAAAAGATGACAAAGCAGATTTCTTCTTGGTTGGTGCAGCAGTGGTTGTGAAAGGACTTGTTAATCCCAATACCGGAAGACAGGAATGTTCGGGATTTATGTCCGTAAAAGCATATTCAACCTCGACATCCGAAATCATTGCGGCCGACACGTATGCGGAAAATGGTGCGGGCAGCAATATCGATGAATGCCGTAGCGACGTCTCCGAAAAGATGGCATCAATTGGTGGCCCAATTATCGCGGAAAAAATACAGACTTATTGGAAACGACGTAGTGACTTCGGTCAACAATACGTCATCAAGCTCACTGGCGGGCAGCTTAGCACAATGCTGAAGGCTAACTTCACTAAGGCAGTGCGTGGCGCTGATGGTGTAAAGAGTATGCAACAACGCGATAGCTCTGACACTGCGGTGGAGGTCACTGCAACCTATACCGGCGCTGGCGTCGATACTCTGCTTGAATCCCTGATGGATAAGTTGGGGAATTTCCCAGCTTTCGCCAATGTTCAGGATAGCATCGAAGGAACAAATATCACTCTTTGCATGAGTAATTGTGCGCCTACAAAGGTCGTTGCAGACAAGAAAAAGAAGAAACTCTGATATGTCGATAGCGATCAGAATCATCGCCCTAACGTGTCTGTCAATTGCGGGAGTGAGTTGGGCCGGGGAAGGGGTTGTGCTTTACCTGGCACCGGGCATTTTTGTTGATGCCCAACCGAGCGATGGCAACAACGGCTTGATAAGCGCGGACTTTGATACATTTGTTCGCGCATCGGCGAATCGGGATTTACTTGTCGATGCATTCCGCAAAACTGCGTCCTCCAAATTGCCGAATGTGGTGAGCAAGATCGAGTCTAGCCAAAAGTCCAAGGCGCTGGTAATGTCGATTCAGGTGACACGAGCTTCTCGCTACGAAGTGCCGAAGCCCGGTGGCGTCGTCGATGCATATTACCCAATTACCGCCAGTTTGTATTTCACCAACCCAAAAACCGGTGAAGTGGCTTACACAACTGCCTGGACAGAAACATCGGTGCGTAAAGAACGGGTGGGACTTAGCGGCGATCATTCGAGCATTTACGCGACCAGCTTGCAAAATCTTATTGGTGAACTCGTTGGTAAAGCCGCACTAGAGTTCAAGCTGACAGAAACGGCTGTGCCGATCCGAGCAATCCAGGATGGTTATATAGTGTTGGGTGCCGGGCAGAGGACTGGAATCGCGGTAGGAAATTCACTTGTGAGTGCAGACGGCAACAGTATTGTGCGTGTCGTATTCGTAGAGGATCAATACGCGGTGGCCGCAATGGACTTGGGCGATATCAAGACTCTCCAGCCGGGAATGTCGCTGATGCGATATGCGCCACAAACCAATGCAGCCAATAAACCGAAGGTGTTGGTATTGGGGCAAAGTGAATACGCAGGCTGGGGGCCAAATAATATCGTCGTTCAATTTGCCGACGGTCTCAGCAAGGCTCCTTTTACCAACCTTTATCTCAATCCGTTATTTTCGAGTGTTCTCACCACCATCGCCGCAGAGACCGGATTTTCACCAAAGGACGTGTCGCGTCGAGCATTACCTGATCTGTTTCTGCGAGTGCGGGTGCTTAATCCGGTCAGCTTCCAGACTAAAACCAATCTCAACTATAAGTCGCTGCACGGATTTCGAGGCTATGCGCTGGGAGAACTGATCGACCGTTCTGGACGGGTCGTATATGCCAATTATGCGGACGAATCCATTGATGATGAAGTAACTGGCGATATGGCGTTTAGCGATCAGGATAGAAAAGAAGTTGTCCTGAAAAATTCGCTAATTGAACTCGCGACTAGGTTTGCAAAAGATGTCGTGGTTCAACGTCAAAAGTTAGCCGTCACTGCAATCGATGGCGAGTCAATTCGGATTGCTGATCCCAATGGTGTGCTTTCTCCGGGAATGACGGTGGCTTTGTTTCGGGAGTTGAGGACCAAGACAGAAAGCTTTATGCTTCCAGCTTGGGATTTAAGTATTGTTGATTCGCAAGGCGGTGTGGCTACCGCTAATAAGGGATTGGCGCAAGGGCAAGGTAAGGTGCAGCCCGCAATTGGTAATTGGATCGTAATCGATGCAGCTAGCGAGAAGCCAGCACAAGGGCAGCGCCTAACTCGCTGCCCAAATGACACGCCAGTCGGCCTAACACTTCCAGCATTGCCAGAGCTTGGCTGGGCAATTTACGGTCGCTATTCGGGAGCATCGGTCTATGCGCTCGATGCCGTTACACAGATTAACGGGTTGGTCAGCAAATCTAGTGATTTTGAAACGGATTTGGTGCTCAAAGCGCCAGAGTCTACGGCTTGTGTGCAACCGGCATATCGTGTGGATATTGGTGAAGCGCAATGCGCTAACGGCTATTGCGGCAAGTCCTATACGATCAGAACAGGTTACCGTATCAAACACGGCGAGGAGGTTATTAAGCGGGCGGGATTGGAGGAAAAGATCAAGACCGCAGGAAGCTATACTGGCACGTCGCAGGACGACGCCGAACAGAAAGACAGTGCAGAAGTGCTGCAATATGCGCTTCCGCTGTTGGTAAAGTTGGCACCACAGGCCAAATAACAATCATAATTTATAATTTCTTGAAAAGGATCAAAATGAAACGCTTCCCACTATCTATCGCGCTTTGCGCCGCAATGGCATTCTCAGTTCCTGCTGCTCAGGCAATCGATTTTGGCGGACTTACAGGAGCAAAATCTGCTCCCGCTGACGTAGATGGATTTCTGAACACAGCCAAACAGGCTTCCGGACTGGTATCGCAGTCTAGTGACCTGTTGTGGAAAGCTACGGCCAGCAAAGACGACATCGACAAAATCGAGGCGGAAAGAAAGGCTGCAAACGAAATTAGCGATCCGAAAGAGAAGGCAGCTAAGTTGCAGCAGATACAAGCTACTAAAGACACACAACTTGCCGCCGCTCTCGACGATAAAGCAAAGCAAGATCAATTGACTAAAGCAAAGGGCGAAAAGCAGAAGAATATCAACGCTGCGCTATACAATTTCGTGCTTGGTGGTTTGAAGGATTCGCAATTGATCGAGCAAGGCAACGGCCTTGTCAAAAGCCTCACTGGGAATATCGCCAATGTATCCAAACTTGGACAAGTTAAAGATATTTTGGGCGAAGTGAAAGGTCAATTTGATACTGTCACGAAAATTAGCGGGGCGATTACCAAGCTCGCTTCTTCTGCGAAGATCGAGATGCCTAAGAGCGCCAGCGAAGCGCCGAAAGCCGTAGCAATTTGAAGCAACTGTTGTAGCTGCGAATGGCGGTGCAAATCCGCGTAAATATGGCTGCGTGAATTTGACATTTTCCATTTTTGTGCGTACCGGGAATTGCTCTCCATTTAGATCGCTGGGGGAGGTCTTTTTTCCCCAGGGGAAGGCCACGACAGTGCGAGGTATGGGGTAGAGCCCCATGCTCATCATGAGCGCATTTCTGCCGCCATCTTTACGCGCTTTTGCACCGCCGCTAACAGGTTCTCAATCGCGACCCGCGCCTTCCGGCTCGATGTAGCGCAGATGTGTGGTGGTCGAGCGCGATCCGGCTTGCTTGAGGTTCACCAGCCGGGTCTTGATGGCGACGCGCCGCGATCCTGGCTGCGCAGTGCGCCCAGTAAAACTGGCAGCCACATGGCCCCGCCCAAGGCGTGCGCCAGGCCGCCCTCTCGGCTTGCGCACCGATTTGCCGCCAGCCTTGCTGACCTCCTTCAAAACCTTAGAAACGAACTTCTGCTGGCGGCCCTTGGGCGCGCCTGGGCGCACGCGGAAATGGTCATCGTCACGACTGCTCATGGCATGCACCCCGGCGTAGCACTGCCAAGCCCAGCGGGCGAAGCACGCTGACAGACCAATGCGGGCGCGGCTTTAGCGCCAGGTACGGCACGGCGCCGTAAGAAGCGCGTGCCGCGCCAACCCACGTGCAGACAAGGCTTTACGCGCACCAGAGTGCCGCGTCCTTTTATCTTGCCCTCCGCATTACCCGATCGCTGACGCGACCGATCCAGACGGTCCGGCTGCGATGGTCTGCACGGGTGAAGCACCCCAGCCGCAGGCCGTGGTGCAAACGATGTGCAGCGAGACTGCACGAAGAACGGTATGCCGCGCTGCACGTTCATGACCTGTTCCACGTTCACCACGTCCATAAAGGCTGCGCGCTGCCGATCACGGCGGAGACAGCTACGGGACCGAAGTACCGGCTGTCAAATGATGCCGGATTGGTTGCACTCAGCAGGAACAGCTCGCCATCGTGAAGCCGCCGACATTGCTGCCATGCCGACAGTGGACGGCCACGGCCATCTGTTGCATGGATGCCCGCTACCGGTATGCCATCAATGCGAACGATGTGCCTGTCGATGCACACCTGCTGCGGTGACATCGCTCCAATGCGTTTGAGCAACGGGATGTGCTCAGGCAGATAGCCACGCTGCGCAGCCAGCGCGGCGGCGTTTGCCGGAAGCCGGGCGAGCACAATGCTGCCGACATGCAGCGATTCAGGCGGGCCGATACGATACCAGCCAGGCGGTACGCTGTCGCTGGGGTTGTAGACGATGCGCGCAACGGGTGTATGCACCGACGGCCAGGCAAGCGCGGCGATGCCGAGTCCGGCGAATAGCGCGACTACAGCCCGACGGCCGTTCATCGCAGCACCTCGCCCGCAGCATAAGCG
>PKWO01000387.1 GCA_003132085.1 Oxalobacteraceae bacterium
GTTCGCGCTGCTGTACCTCGACTTGGACCGATTCAAGCCGGTGAACGACAGCCTGGGGCACGCCGCCGGCGACGAGCTGTTGCAGGCGGTGGCCGCGAGAATCCGGCATCAGGTGCGCGAATCCGATACAGTGGCCCGCGTCGGCGGTGATGAATTCACCGTGATCCTACCCGACATCACCAAGCGCGAGGAGGCGGAAACGGTCGCCAGGAAAATCATTGCGGCTGTTGCGACGCCATTTCAACTCGGCGGCCGGCAGCGGAGCGTCGCCATCTCGGCCAGCATCGGCATCGCCGTCTATCCCGATGACGGCGAAACTATCGACGACCTGATACGCCACGCCGACATCGCGATGTATCAGGTCAAGGTCATCGGCAAAAACGGTCATAGCTTCTACGACAACTCGATGCTGGATGCGTCGCTGCAAAAGATCGAGTTGGAGCAAAGCCTGCGTAAGGCGCTCGAGCAAGACGAGCTGGAAATGTATTATCAGCCTCAGGTCGACGTGAGAACCGGCAAGATCGTCGGGGCGGAAAGTCTGATGCGCTGGAATCACCCGAAACACGGCGTGCTGTCAGCCGGCGAATTTTTGCCGTTTGCCGAAGAAAACGGGCTGATTTTTCCGATCAGCGACTGGATGATACAGGCAGTGTGTCGCGATCTGTTGGAGTGGAGTGCTGCCAACGTCGAACCGGTGCAACTGGCGGTGAACCTGTCGCCGCAATACCTGGATCGCGGCGATTTTTACCAAAAGCTCAAGGAGGCGTTGCTCCGTTATGACATTTTGCCTTCGCAAATTGAGGTCGAAATCACCGAGAACATCTGTATCAGCAACCCGCAGCATGCGATCGAGCAATTGAAGAAACTGTGTCAACTGGGCGTCAGTATCGCGATTGACGATTTTGGCACCGGTTATTCCTCTTTGGCCTATTTGCACCGTTTTCCGATCAAGACAATCAAGATCGATCAATCGTTTGTCAAAGAAATTCAACACGAACACGGTCATTACCCGGTCGTGCTGGCGGTAATTTCTATCGCTCGCGGTCTCGGGCTCAATCTGGTCGCCGAAGGCGTCGAGACCGAATGTCAGGCGCGCTATCTGGAACAGGCCGGGTGTGGCACGATGCAGGGTTACCTGTTCCACAAACCGCTGACCCGCAGCCAATTGATGCAACACCTGGAACCCAAGCCTCGCTACTCGGTCAATAAAGGTTTGTGATGGGAGTCCGAGACGTAGCGCTGGGATTGCGCGAAGCAGCAGAACAAGGCGACGCCGACGCGCAAAACAATCTTGGGATCATGTACCGTTCGGGCAAAGGCATGCCGCGCGATATTCAATTGGCCGTCGCCTGCCTGTTGAAAGCGGCGAACCAGAATCATGCCGAGGCGCAGTTCAATCTCGGCTTGATCCACGCCAACGGCGACGATGTGCCGCGCGATTATCCGCTTGCCATTACCTGGTATCGCAAGGCCGCCGAGCAGGGCCACATGCGGGCGCAGTTCAACCTTGGGGTAATCTACAGCGATGGTCAGGGCACGCAGCAAGACTATGAGCAAGCGCTGTTGTGGTATCGGAAAGCGGCCGACCAGGGGCATGTCGGAGCGCAAAACAATATTGGGTTGATGTACGTCAACGGCCATGGAGTTGCGCAGAATTTCCGCCGCGCGATGGCGTGGTTTGGGAAAGCCGCCGTGCGCGGCGATGCCGCCGCCCAGAACAACCTTGGCATGCTTTATGGTAACGGCAAGGGTGTGCCGCGCAACGACTTGCAGGCTGCCTCGTTGTATCGCAAAGCGGCCGAACAATCCTACGCAACCGCGCAATATAATCTCGCGTTGTTATGCGAACTCGGCCACGGCGTCGCGCAAGATATTACCCAAGCCATTTCGTGGTACCGGAAAGCCGCCGATCAAGGACATGTGAGAGCGCAATACAGCCTGGGCCTGATTTACGAAAAAGGGCAGGGTGTCGCACAGGATTTAAAGCTGGCGGCGGACTGGTACCGCAAGGCCGCCCAGCACGCCAATATGAATGCTCAGTTCAGTCTTGGTTCGATGCTCGATCAAGGGCGCGGTGTGGCGGTCGACGGTGTCCAGGCGCTGGCATGGTATCGCCAAGCCGCCGACCGCGGCCACAGCAAAGCGCAGTTTGCACTCGGATTGCGTTACGACTTGGGTCAGGACGTGCCGCAAGACCACAAAGAGGCTTTTTTCTGGTATCTCAAAGCTGGCGAACAAAGCTACCCACGGGCGCAATTCAACCTTGGCTTGATGTACGGATACGGCCATGGCGCTACCGTCGACTTGGTGCAGGCGCACCGCTGGTTCACACTGGCGGAATTGCAGGGCGTGACCAAAGCGGCCACCTATAAAATGACCATCGAAGCCAAGATGGGCCCGGAACAACGGCAGCTGGCGCAGGCCTTCGCTCGCGATTGTCTCGAAAAGAGCAAGTCCGACGCGACCTGATTGTTGCAGTGGGGGACATAATCGCTTTGATTGACCGCCCGGTTTGGCTTGACTATCCCTTTGAATGCCATCAATTCAGCCGGCGCTTCATGCGACAGCCCTGATTGATTACGTCATGCGCGGTTTCTGTGCGAGATTGTGTGGTCATAAATCATGCGCGGATTACGCTACCTCCCTGTAATGCATGTCTGTGCGGTAACACACGGACACCTCACAATTTTCAATCCATACTCGACGACTTGTTTAGGGAGCACTAAACATAGAAGCACGCGCCGGGCCGATCACGTCTCGTGCGCCGAATGTAGTGCGGCCGCCGATTGGTACATAAAATGGGTCTTTTCAGCCGGCACTTCGTCAAAACTCCTCGCAATCCCTATGTCCCAGTAGGAACCCATCATTTATATCAGTATTGATCGACGTGACGCGCTATGCTAGCCGCTTCTGGCAAGAGCTAGTCGAATTCAAGAAAAGCGCTGTAAAAATCGCTTCCGACCGTTAATCGCGGTCCGAAATTGTGCACAAAAAGGAAATACGTTGATAGTCGACCATGCAT
>PKWO01000230.1 GCA_003132085.1 Oxalobacteraceae bacterium
ATCAGTTTGACCCATTTCTTTTCGTTGGGTCCGCATAAAGTGAGCGCCAAGCCTTTTTCCCGTCCGCGACCGGTGCGACCGACGCGATGGATATGGACTTCAGTGTCTTTGGTTACGTCGACATTGATCACTGCGTCCAGTGTTTGAATGTCCAGGCCGCGTGCCGCTACATCGGTGGCTACCAGCACCGAGCAGCTTTGATTGGCAAACAGTACCAGGATTTCGTCGCGCTCGCGCTGCTCCAGTTCGCCATATAGCGCCAGCGCGCTAAAGCCCCGCTCGCGCAGTTCCGCCGCCAACTCGCGGCAGTGGATCTTGGTATTGCAGAAGGCCAGCGTCGACACTGGCCTGAAATGATTGAGCAGTCTGGCGACGGCGCCGTTGCGGGCGTCGGCAGCGACTTCGTAGAAGCGTTGTTCGATTTGACTGTCGTCGTGCTGCGACGCCACTTTGACTTCGACCGGCTGCCGCAGGAAGGATGCGCCGGCTTTGCGAATATCTTCAGGGTAGGTGGCGGAAAACATCAATGTCTGGCGGCGCGCCGGGCAGGCGCTGACTATCCCGGCGATTTCTTCATAAAAACCCATATCGACCATGCGATCGGCTTCGTCCAGCACCAACGTTTGCACAGTCGCCAGATTAATGCTGCCGCGTCCGATGTGATCGCGAATCCTTCCCGGCGTGCCGACGACGATATGAGCACCGTGCTCGAGCGATGCAATTTGCGGCCGCATCGGCGCGCCGCCACATAGGGTCAGCACTTTGATGTTGTCGGCAAAGCGAGCCAAGCGGCGTAATTCGTTCGACACCTGGTCGGCTAACTCACGGGTTGGACACAATACCAATGCCTGAATGGCGAAATAGGTAGGGTTCATCCTGTGCAGGATTCCGATGCCAAACGCGGCGGTCTTGCCGCTGCCGGTTTTAGCCTGGGCGATCAGGTCGCGGCCCTCCAGAATCACCGGCAAGCTCTGTGCCTGGATCGGCGTCATCTGCAGATAGCCTAAAGCGTCAAGGTTGGCCAGCAGCGCCGGAGACAAGGTTAAATTTGAAAAGGAGGTAGTGTTCACGATGAGCGCGCTGTTCGGCAGGGAAGGACAGGCAGTCTAACAGGCGCGGCCGCGTGCAGCCACGCTAATTCCGTTTTTTCACTTATCCGCGTTTGACCGAAAAAAGACTCGGGTACCGCTGTGCATTGGGGGCATAATACTTGGACGAATAGTTGCTTTTGGTATACGTCACATACATTCAATAATGGGCCCTCTACATTGCCATAGAGCAAGCTTTGTGTTCTAATGAGATTCACTGCGATAGTGCGCGCGAGGCGATATCCGAAGAGCGAATTTGCATACCTCGGATGACAATACGATATGGATGGAAGATTCGCTCGCGGTAAATTCACGATGGTCGATTACGCAGTCAAAAGAAGGTGTTTCATGTCATATAAAATGACATCCGTCACTTTTGTCGCGATATCTTTGTGTGCCGCGATTAATGTTCGGGCGGACGACTTGGACAAGCCGATGTTTTCATTTGCCGGCTTTGGCACCGTGGGACTGACCCATTCAACCGAGGATCAAGCGGATTTCGCTCTCAGCACTCTTAAGCCTCACGGCGCGGGGTATTCCAGTAGCTGGAGCGCGAACGTCGATAGCCGGATCGGTGCGCAAGTTACCGGCAATTTCACGTCGGATTTGTCGGCTATCGTGCAAGTCATTTCCCAGCAGCGTTACGATAGCAGATATTTGCCCACCGTTGAGTGGGCCAATGTCAGATACCAGGTGACTTCAGATCTTAGCGTCCGTATCGGACGCATCGCGCTTCCTACCTTTCTGGAAGCCGACTATCGCAATGTCGGGTACGCAATCCCGTGGGTCCGCACGCCGGGCGAAGTGAATGATCTCGTCTCGGTTACCAATAGCGATGGCATTGACATTCGGTTTCGTTCGCATCTTGGCGACCTGAAGGATACCTTGCAGGGATCGTTCGGCACTACCAATATAAATTACCCGGACGATGGACACGTCGCTGTAAGGGCGATACGCGGTATTACCAATACAACGGAATATGGGTCAACGACTGTGCGTCTTAGCTACCTGCAGGGAAATTTTAGCTTAGATGTGGGTCAACCGCTGTTCGACGCATTCCGGCAATTCGGGCCGCAAGGGAGCGCCATTGCAGACAAGTATTCTGGTGAAAACAAGGTGATGACATACGTTGGGATCGGCGTCAACTACGATCCCGGCGAATGGTTCGCGATGGGTGAATTGGGTAAGACTAACTCCCATTCTTTTATAGGCGACAAGACCGCAGGGTATGTCAGCGGCGGTTACAGAATCGGCAAACTGACTCCATACGTTACGCTTGCACAGGTAAAAGCCGACAGCAACAGGTCGGATCCCGGGTTGGGTACGGCCGGACTGCCGCCATACTTGGCAGGGGAAGCAGTCGGACTTAACGCGGGAGTCAATGTACTGCTGAATTCGATTGCCGTGCAGCACAGCATCTCGATTGGAATGCGCTGGGATCTCATGAAGAATGCGGCGCTCAAAGTGCAATGCGACAGCATACGGTTGGGGGCAAATTCGTCGGGAGATTTGGTCAATATGCAACCGGGTTTTGTCGGCGGTGGCAAGGTGAATGTCGTCAGTACCGTGCTCGACTTCGTATTTTGAGGGGGCTCGTCATGCGAATCGCAAGAGTCGTTCAATGTGGCCTCCTTGCCATCGCCGGCGGACTGTGTTCGACCGCGGCGTGGTCGGAAATCGTCGTGATTGTGTCGGCAAACGCTCCCGTCACCGCATTAAGCGTCGCGCAAGTGTCGGATATTTTTCTCTGCAAGACCAGTAATTTTCCAGACGGGGCAGCGGTGGTGCCGATCGATCAGGCAGATGGCTCCGCCATACGTCAGGAATTTTATGCCAAAGCCACAGGCAAATCGCCGGAGTTGCTCAAGGCATATTGGTCCAAGCTGATTTTTACCGGGCAGGGCGAGCCTCCCAGGGAAATGGCAGATAGCGAAAAGATCAAGAAACTCGTCGCTCATAACCGGAATTATATCGGTTACATTGACAATAGCGCGGTTGACGCGAGCGTCAAAACGGTATTCACCGTGCGGCAGCTAATTGGGCGATGATCGAGTGTCCAACATTACTTCAATAGAAACAAGCTTACGACGCTCGCTTGGCCGTGGGTTGCAAACGTTTTTCGTTCTCGGGTTGTTGGCGTTGCTCTTGCTGGGCATAATCTGGAGCGGCACATTCCATGTGATCGCGGTTGAACATGCGGCCGCCGAGGATGCAGCGATCCACTCAAGCCAAGAGCTGCTTGAAACCTATGACGCGCAAATGGTGCGCAGTCTGGGCGCGATTGATCAGACGCTCAGAATTGTCAAATATGATTTCGAGCTAAAAGAGACTCACTTTTCATTGCCAGAATTGAGAGATGAAGGACTTTTGCCATCATCGGTAGTTTTTGACGTCAGCGTCGCCGACCGAAACGGAGATATAGGCGTGAATTCACGCACGTCGAAATCGACGAATGTCGCACATGAACCGTATTTTCAGATGCATCGGCAACTGGATACAGGCGTAACTTTTGTTGGAAAAGCTACCCGTAGTAGCGCGAGCGGACAATGGGAGCTGCGATTTAGCCGCAGGCTTAATGCGCCGAATGGCTCATTTGGCGGGATTGCAATCGTCTCAGTCGACCCAGCCTATTTCACGAGTGGATATGAGCGCTCGCGATTGGGGGAGAGCGGCGTTGTCGGCCTGCTGGGAACCGATGGCGAATTCCGGGTGACGCGTAGTGGTGACAAGGTATCTTCCGGGCAGGAAGTGGACTATGACGCCGCGACCCACGATGCCGGTGGGCGGCTCGCAGACGGTACCTTATTGCGAAGTCCTTGGGACGAAACATATCGTTACACGTCGGCGCGCCCGCTACATGGATTCCCGTTGACAGCCATCGTGGGCTTGTCGCAGAACGAGCAGCTTGACGCATATTATCGACATAGGCGTACTTACCTTTGGGAGGCTGCCGTCGCCAGCGTTTTGTTGGCAGTTGTCATAACCGTGCTGGGAAGCTTATCCTGGCAGCTTACGAAGAGCCGCAGAAGCATTCGAAAACTCCAAGAAACCTATCATGCTGCTTCCGAGGCCAGCGTTGATGCGTTTTATGTGTTACAGACTGTGCGCGATGCCAGCGGACTCATTATCGATTTCGTATTTGGCGACACCAACAGTCGAGGTGAAGCGCTGATCGGAATGAACAAGAACGCACTGTTAGGCAAGACTTTTGGCGATATTTTCCCGACGCTTGGCAGCAAAGGTTTTCTTGAGGATATTACCGCGGTCGCGCTGACAGGCGTTATCCATGAAAAAGAATGGCTAAACGCGATGCCGGCCTTGCATGCAGAATGGCTGTATCGCCAGGTAGTGCGGGTGGAGGACGGGGTTGTTGCTATTCTGCGCGACATTTCAGAGCGCAAACGTCTCGAAACCACGATTCAGTATCAGGCGACGCACGACGCATTGACCGGTCTGGCAAATCGCAATCTGTTGCATGATCGTTTGAATATGGCCATCGCTCATGCGATCCGTTACGGGCATTCGGTGTCGGTAGTTTTCGTCGACCTCGACCGTTTCAAGCTTGTCAACGACAGCCTCGGTCACAAGGCCGGAGACATGTTTCTTTTGACGATCGCCGAACGCTTGCAATCTACGGTAAGGGAGGCCGATACGGTCGCTCGGCTTGGCGGCGATGAATTTGTCTTGCTCTTGCCGGAAGCGGTGGACAACAGCCTATCTGCCAACTCGGTGCAGCGTATCATGGAGGTCATTTCACAGCCGATCCTAATTGGAGAAAAGGAATTTTCTGTTAATTGCAGCATTGGAATAGCAATCTATCCGCGCGACGGCGATACTTCCGGCCTGCTGATCGAGCGGGCCGACATGGCGATGTACCGTGCGAAAGAAATAGGGCGCAACAATTTCCAGTTCTTCACTGCGGCAATGAACGAGCGCTTGGTAGAACGGCTAAGGATTGTGGACGCGCTGCGCGATGCGCTCGAGCGTCGTGAGTTCGTGCTGCATTTCCAACCGCAAGTCGATTTGCGCAGCGGCCGGATAGTCGGAGCGGAAGCGTTAATTCGATGGCAGCACCCTGAGCTCGGCATGATTTCGCCTGCTCGTTTTATTCCATTGGCAGAGGAAACCGGTCTGATTGTTCCAATCGGAGAGTGGGTCGTCCGTACCGCATGTGAGCAAAACATGGCATGGCAACGAGCCGGCTACGGAAATTTACGCATGGCTGTCAATCTGTCGATGCGCCAGTTTGCCCAACCTGATCTGGTGCAGTCGATTGCGACGGTGCTGACGGAAACCGGGCTGGAACCGCATCGCCTGGAGATAGAATTGACTGAAGGCCTGGTGATGACGGATGTCGAAAATGCCGTAGGCATTTTGCGCGACCTAAAGGCCCTGGGCGTGCAACTGGCGATTGACGATTTTGGCACCGGTTACTC
>PKWO01000125.1 GCA_003132085.1 Oxalobacteraceae bacterium
AGCCCGCTGACTCCATTGCACCGTCGCACTCGCGCTTGCCGTCGTCTATGCGTGGAACGCCCCGACGTTAACGAATGAAATGTAGCTGCCTGCAGGATCACCAGGGGCCGGCAACGATATTCCGAGTTCGGTAAGGCGCTTGTCAAGCATGTCAGTCATCGGTCATTCTCCATTCAGGCAGGCTTTGCGTTCGATTTTACGTTTTCGCGGCGCATGGTGAGTGCATAGCCGTGGCACAGCGGCGAAAAGAATTTGATACCAAGCCCAACGGTTTATATACGATCACGCTTCCCTGCATGGAAAGCCGTCATGCTCGGCGAGAAAATGAAGGACGTAGGTCGCACATATCGCGGGCGAAATCTGATGAATCATATGATACCGGATCGGCAAATGGATCATCCTGATCTGTGGCAGTTTGGCCAACAACAAACGTTCCTGTTCCTCGTCCGTGATCGGTCCTGCGGTCGGATAAAACCCCAACACGGGAGCCTTTATATCAGCCCGCTAAACGGCGCTGGCTGGCTTAGGCAACAGGTGTATATCCTGCGGCCGGAAAGTGACGAGCACAGCCGCCCCCTTAGCGAATTCCTCGTTGCTCAATGCGTTCAATAAGACGCCGCTGACATCAATTGAGTACTCAATATGTGAGCCCATATATTGCAGGTTCTCAATGGTGCCCCGTAGCGCATTCAGGCTATCCTTCGGAATAGCGGCGTCGGCGGCGCGAACGCCAACGATTTCCGAACGCAGCACCGCTTCTCGCGTCTCACCTGTATCACCAATCTCGATATCGGCAAGGCGTACCGCCGATCCGTCTGGTGCAAACCAGGCTTGATCACGATAAACCAGCGACAAGAAGTTGGCCGCACCGATGAAGTCAGCGGTAAATCGGCTGGTTGGGCGACGGTACAAGGTGCGGGGTTCACCTTCTTCGACGATCCGTCCGGCATCCATGACAATGACTCGATCGGACATCGAAAGCGCCTCGGCTTGATCATGAGTAACATAGACCGCAGGGATTGACAACTCTTTTTGGATACGGCTGATCTCGGCGCGTGTGCGATCACGCAAACGGGCATCAAGGTTGGACAACGGCTCATCGAACAGCAGCACCTTGGGCCGTCCGACAATGGCGCGTGCCAACGCGACCCGTTGTTGCTGGCCACCAGAAAGCTCTGACGGTTGACGTTTGGCCAGAGCACCCAAACCAACGACATCAAGCGCCCAGCCAACCGCCTCCCTGGTGTCACGCATACCACGTACTACAAGCGGGAAAGCGACATTTTCGGCTACTGTCATATGCGGCCAGATGGCATATGACTGAAATACCATGCCCAGGTTACGTTCGTGCGGAGCGACAAAGATATCACGCTGCACATCGGAGACAACCTGGCCATCAATCTCTATGACGCCACCGCTGGTGCGTTCAAGACCCGCAATACAACGCAAAGTCGTGGTCTTGCCACAGCCGCTCGGCCCGAGCAGCGTGACAAATTCACCATCATCTACGGTGAAGGAAATACCGTGCAGGATGGTAGTCCGCTCATAAATCTTAACAAGGTTGGTGACGCGAATACCCATGGCGTTTCCTATTACTGATTGATGTTGGTCATGCTTTTATTCCCGAGCGTCCCCGCGTCAACACCATGAGCAGCCATAGGAAGGCGAAGACGACAATCATGCTTATCAGCGACAGCGCAGTGGCTTGACCCCAATTAGCCTGCTCGAAGAAAGACCAGATCGAGGTCGAAAGTACGTTTGATGTCGCAGTGTAAAGCAGCACTGCCGACGCAATTTCGCGAAAGAACGCCATAAAGAGCAGAAAATAAGCGCCCTGCAGCGAAGGCATGGTCAGCGGCACGAGGACACGCTTGAGCGCTTGAAGGCGCGTCGCACCTGCGGTCCAGGCCGCTTCTTCGAGACTTCGGTCGATTTGTACCATCCGGCCACTGATGGTTTCCGTGGCATAGGATAAAAAGCGCGTGATGAAGGCCACAATCAAGATTGTCAGGGTGCCGTAAATCGGCAGTGGCAGATAAGCATACGCCCACAGTAAGCCCAAGCCCAGTACCACCCCGGGCACCCCAAAGGGCAAACTCGCCGTGAAGTCGAGAACGCGATAACCAGGTGGGCGATGGCGCAATGTGAAATAGCTAATGAGCCAAGCCAGTATGACGCCGAGCAAGGCACCCAGGCCAGAGACGACCAGCGTGTTCCAAAACGAACGCAAGGTTGAATCCGAACCAAACAAAAACGAGTAGTTGCGGAACGTATAGGCGCCATTGAACGGGTTGGCGGTGAAATACTTCAATACTGAAACATAGGTCAGAATCACCACCGGCAGAATCAGTGCGAGCGCGATATAGCCCCAACACAAGATCCCCGCCGGCCATTTCCAGCGTCCGAGCGGGACTGACGTCAGGCGGCCGGCCTTGCCTGTCGTCACGATCAAGCGGTTATTTCTGGCGATGCGCCGCTGCAGCCAGATGGCGAACCCCGTGAGCGCGCTGAGCATCAACCCAATTGCCGCTGCCAACCCATAATCGGGCGGTGGAAAGCGTACCAGCAGATAGAGCTGGGTGGCGAGTACGTTGACGTGCCCGGGAATTCCCATTAGCGCCGGGATCGCGAATTGTTCGATCGACAGGACAAAGGACAGCACCACGGCCGAGGTCAGGGAAAAGCTCAACAANNGCGTCCATACCAAGAATTGGACCACGCATGAGCAGATAGACGAAAGGGACCTCGTGTAACGCCATAACGAAAATGATGCCCGTTGCCGTATAGGCGTCCACTCGCCAGCCTTGCAAGCCCAGGATATCTTCAAGGACGCCGTTGATCAGACCACCGGGGGAACCGATGATGATCCAGGCCATTGCTAAAATGAAGGATGGAAGAAAAAAGCTGAGACTGACTAAGGCAGTGACCGTCGAGGCACCTCGAAAATCAGTACGATGCACGATAATGGCGATGGCCGTGCCGACCACGGCGGCGATCAGGCTGGCGGCGACGCCAATGCCGATGGTCGTCACAAAGGTGCTAACAATGCCGGGCGAGGCGAGCCCGGCCCAATTGGCCAGCGTCCAGTGGGCCGGCATGCCGGGGGCGTCGCTACGCAGACTCC
The DNA here is from genome assembly GCA_003132085.1 of Oxalobacteraceae bacterium. Lineage (GTDB taxonomy): Bacteria > Pseudomonadota > Gammaproteobacteria > Burkholderiales > Burkholderiaceae_D > PKWO01. Next base: position 3,125 of record PKWO01000125.1, read on the forward strand.
CATAAATTAACGCCACCAGGGGAATCGCTACCAACAGTGCAACGATAACGAACGTGACAACATAAAGTACGCCGAGCAGCCGTCCGCCATCGAATAGGGTATCAGATCGCTGTATCGGCACTGGCTGTCCTGCCGGTGCCGCCGCAGTATGATCATTAACATTAATCCTGCTCAACTTTTTGTCCCCCTATCATTTGAGGCGACCCGGCGGGCTCAGTCTTTGTACTTATTGGATACCAAACACCGTTCGCCAATGATCAACCATTTCCTTCTGTTTGGCAGGCGGTATCAGTTCCAGGCCGTCATGGGTATTTGACAAGGTGGACGTAGCGGGCAGGTGCGACAACGGCGGTGTGCCGGGTCGTGTGGCTGACAGCCCGGCAAACTGCTGCAACAGAAGTTGCCCTCTGGCGGTTAACAACCAGTTAGTGAACACTTTGCCGGCGTTCGGGTGCGGTGCCTTGGCGGCGACGAAAACATACCCCTCAGATAATGTCGTGCCCGACTTCGGATAGACAAAGCCGATTGGTGCGCCATCGGCCAACGCCGTGTTCAGTGGGAGATCGGTCAGTTCGGCCAGATAGACGTCGCCACGAATGACCGCCTGTATGATCCCGCCGGAGCCTTCGAAGAAACGTACGTTATTGGCCTTTAGCTTAGCCGCCGTATCGCCCAGGCCCAGCTTGTCCCAATAGGCGACGACCCCCTGGATGGAGACCGAGCGCCAGGGCGGATTCATACCCACCTTGCCCTTCCAGCGTGGATTAAACAGATCCGCCCATTCTTTGGGAGCATCGGCTGCTTTGATCTTCTGGGTATTCCAGATAATCGTTTCGCGCGCGGTCTGGATGTTGAACAGCATGTTCTGCTTATCGTAATTGGCTGCTGGCAGGAAGTTCTTGAGTTCCGGCGGTATCCATGCAGCCATCCACCCCGCCTTCATGCCATCGAAAATACGTTCGTCGGGAAAGGTGATGAGGACATCGGCGATGTTTCGGCCGGCGGCAAATTCGGTGCCAAAACGCTGGATCAGCGGTGCGCTGCCAAGGCGAGTTATTTCGACGTCAAGACCCGGACGATCTTTACGAAACTCATTCGCCAGCAACTCGGCACCGGCCGGGTTAAGGTTGTGATAAATTGAAACCTTGCCTTCTTTGGTCGCGACAGCCTCGACAGCGGCCCATTGTGCCGCGGTCGGGACGGTGCTTTGTGCAACGCCCGTCAGCGGTATCAACGCCAGGCTGGCGGCAAATGCCGCTACCAGCCCCTGTAGAACACGCGTGCCGATATTGGGCTTTCGAATACCTGTTGATGACGCAATAAGATGGTATGTATTCATAGCACTGTCTCCTTCGGTTTTAATGGTCTGTTACTTGCCAGAGCTGTCATGACGCCTATAGTGTGTCGGTAGGGGTACTCGGGCTGGTTTGAAGGGCACCGGTACACGAAGAGAGTAAGGGTAATTTCAATTGGTTCCGCAGTCTTTTTACGAATCGGAACGTTGTGCTAGCGACCTGCTCAGGCTGCGCATCAAGTCAGAGATGCGCAGGGCGTCCGATGGCATGGCGACAATATTCCAGAAAGAACAATGATGTTCCTCATCCAATACCCCGTCAAGTAAATCGTGCGCCTTGGCCTCAATAAGAACCGGCGCGATCGGCCGCGACCAGCTCCCCGGCGGCGCATTACAGCGGCGCATGATCTGTGTACCGTCCGCCAGTGTCACAGCAACATCAACGTGCATGGCGTCGAAGCGCCCTGAGATGGCAGGACTCTGGCATAAAGCAGTAC
>PKWO01000386.1 GCA_003132085.1 Oxalobacteraceae bacterium
CGCCCATGATGCCGGCCAGCGATTCGATTTCGCGCTCGTCGGCAATCACGCCGACCCAGCTGTCTACCTCGACCGTATCGCCGTTCAGCAGTTTGATCGACTCGCCGCTGCGGCCCCAGCGCACATCGAGACCGCCATGAATTTTGTGCAGATCGAATACATGGCTCGGACGGCCGAGCTCCAGCATCACATAGTTGGAAATATCGACCAGCGCCGAGACCGAACGCTGACCGCTACGCTCCAGCCGCTGCTTCATCCAGTCCGGCGTTTTCGCCCTGGCGTTGAGACCGCGAATGATGCGCCCGGAAAATCGCCCGCACAAATCCGGCGCCGAAACCCGGACCGGCAAGGTGTCCGCTATCGTCACGTCCGCCATGCTATGAACCGCGATCTTCAACGGCGTGCCGGTCAACGCGGACACTTCGCGCGCAACACCCAGCACCGACAAGCAATCGGCCTTGTTGGGCGTCAGCTTGATGGTGAATTTGAGATCGTTCAATTGATAATAATCGCGGAAATTCTGCCCGACCGGCGCATCGTCCGGCAACTCAATCAGGCCGCCCTGGTCTTCCGACAATTTCAATTCACGCGCCGAACACAGCATGCCTTGCGACTCAATCCCGCGCAACTGCCCCACCTTGATCTCGAACGGCTTGCCGTCATCGCCGGGCGGCAGAATAGCGCCCGCCATCGCGCACACCACCTTCATGCCCGCCCTGACGTTGGGCGCGCCGCATACGATATTGAGCAGCGTGCCGGTACCGGCATCGACCTGGCATACATTGAGCCTATCCGCGTTCGGATGCTTGACCAGCTCCAGAACTTTCGCCACGACGACGTTGGAAAAAGGCGGCGCGACCGGCTCGACCGCTTCCACTTCGAGCCCGGACATTGTGAGCAAATGCGCCAACTCATCCGACGTCAAATTCGGATCGACCATCGTGCGCAACCAGTTTTCTGAGAATTGCATAGTGAGAACCTTCGGAATTTACCCAAACGGCCGTTAATTAAATTGTTTGAGAAAGCGCAAATCGCCTTCATAGAACAGGCGCAGATCGTTGATGCCATAGCGCAGCATCGTCAAGCGCTCCAGACCGGAGCCGAACGCGAAGCCGATATACCTGTCAGGGTCGAGCCCCATGTTGCGCACCACGGCGGGATGCACCTGACCGGCACCGGAGACTTCCAGCCAGCGCCCCTTCAGCGGCCCATTGCCGAAAGCGATGTCGATTTCCGCGGACGGTTCGGTAAATGGAAAATAGGACGGACGGAAGCGCACCTGCAAATCGTCAGTTTCAAAAAACGCTTTGACAAAATTCAGATACACGCCCTTCAAGTCGGCGAAGCTGATGTCTTCGGCGATCCATAGTCCTTCGACTTGATGAAACATCGGCGAGTGCGTCGCGTCGCTGTCGACCCGGTAGGTGCGGCCGGGCGCAATCACCTTGATAGGCGGCTTGTTCATGCGCGCGTAACGGACCTGCATCGGACTGGTATGGGTACGCAATAGCAACGGTTTGCCCTGGGTATCCTTGCCGTCGATGTAAAAGGTGTCTTGCATCGACCGTGCAGGATGATTTTCCGGGCTGTTCAACGCGGTAAAATTAGTCCAATCGGTTTCAATTTCAGGGCCGTCGGCAATATCGAAACCGATCGAGCCGAAGATTTCCTCGACCCGCTGCCAAGTGCGCATCACCGGGTGAATGCCGCCGATGCCGCGCCCCCGTCCAGGCAGCGTGACGTCGATTGCTTCCCCATTCAGGCGCGCTTGCAACTGATCATGCGCCAACTGATCGCGCCGCGCATTCAGCGCGGCTTCAATCTGCTCTTTGGCGGCATTGATGACGGCACCCTGGGTTTTGCGCTCATCCGGCGCCAGCTTGCCCAAGCCTTTCATTTGCTCGGTAATCTGTCCGGTCTTGCCGAGGTATTTTGCTTTTGCGTTTTCAAGCGCCGCCGCGTCTTCTGCTGCGGTGAAGTCTGCCTGCGCTTGCGTTACAAGGTGTTCTAGGGAAGTCATGCGGATTTTCCGCTCTCAAAAAGGAAGCCGAAAAACAAAGCGGGGCATAGGTGTAACCTCTGCCCCGCTCGAATTTTACGTCATCGCCCGTCAGGCGATGCCAGGCGGGGAAAGTCCGCGCAGCAGCCGTCGCTACGCAGGCTGGCGATAGATCGCCTTAATTCCCTGCTACGCCGCCGCCTGGGCAGCGAAGTTAGCCTTCACCTGATTGACAATCGCAGCAAATGCCGGCTTGTCCATCACGGCCATATCGGCCAAAACCTTGCGATCCAGTTCGATAGAGGCGCGTTTCAGGCCATTCATGAACACGCTGTACGTCATGCCATGCTCACGGGACGCCGCATTGATACGGGCAATCCACAAAGCGCGGAATACGCGTTTCTTGTTGCGACGATCGCGATACGCATATTGACCTGCGCGCATGACCGCTTGTTTGGCGATGCGATAAACCTTACTACGGCGACCACGATAGCCTTTGGCTTGGTCGAGGACTTTTTTATGACGGGCCCGTGCTGTGACCCCACGTTTTACTCTAGGCATGGTTACTCCTTAAATATTGAGTGTGAGGTTAAGCGAACGGCATCATCGCGCGGACAGAGACCATATTTGTGGCATGGACTTCTGTCGAACCGCGCAATTGACGTTTGGTTTTGGTGGTTTTCTTGGTCAGGATGTGGCGTTTGAACGCTTGACCGCGTTTAACGGTTCCACCTGGACGCACGCGAAAGCGCTTTTTGGCGCCACTTTTCGTCTTCATTTTAGGCATAGCAAGTTCTGTCCTCTGGACAGCTCCATTTTTTAACATGATTGCAGGTGGCAACATTTCGTTGCACTTGGATGCCTGCTTTCACTTGTTATGCAGCGGAATCTAGTCCGCTGCTATTGCGCAAGGCGCTCAACACACGTATCGAGTACCCCACGCCAATCTTTGCATTTTTTATTTCTTCTTCTTCGGCGCCAGCACCATGATCATCTGGCGGCCTTCCATCTTCGGCCATTGCTCAACTTGCCCGTACGGCTCCAAGTCAAGTTTCAAGCGCTCCAACATTCGCACGCCGATATCCTGGTGGGCCATTTCACGTCCGCGGAAACGCAGCGTAATCTTGGTCTTGTCACCTTCATCCAAAAACTTGATGAGGTTGCGCAGTTTGATGTTGTAATCGCCATCATCGGTTCCCGGACGGAATTTCACTTCCTTGACCAGAATCACCTTCTGCTTCAACTTGGCCTCATGGGCTTTCTTCTGCTCGGAATATTTGAACTTGCCATAATCCATCAGCCGGCATACTGGCGGCTGCGCGGTCGGCGCAATTTCCACCAGATCAACGTTCGCCTCTTCCGCCAAGCGGAAGGCATCTGCCAAACTCACGATTCCCAAAGGCTCGTTCTCGACCCCACTTAAACGCAACTCCGGCGCTGTAATTTCACCGTTGATGCGATGCGACTTGTCAGTAGCTATTGTAGTTTCCTTT